>CAYOJT010000060.1:8628-11765 GCA_964404365.1 uncultured Bacteriovoracaceae bacterium | reverse complement strand
ACTTTAGCAATTTTCACTTGAGGAACTGCTTTAGCCATCACAGATAGGGACATTTCGTTTTTGTTGAATGCACCTGCTTCACGAGCGCTCGATCCGCAGTCGATCTGATAGAGATCGGTCACTACGACGATGTACCATTGTCCATCGTTTGGATCTTGCTGGATGGTGTTGTAGTCCGTACGAATACGGATGTAACGCTTATCGCGAGGCTTGTTCATGTCGAGGCGGATTTTTCCAACCGTCGAATCCCAGCTAGCGCTGACGAAATCGGTTTTTGGGATAATGTTGATCGCAGCTTCGTTACCTGCGGTCACCACAACGTTATGATAAGTCACGCCCATCGATGGGACGAGTTGGCGACGAAGTTTGGTTGTACCTTTTTCCTCGCGCTGACCCGGGATCGAGTTTTCGAACACGATCGTCTTACCGTCGGTTTTATTAAACCAAGCATTTGGATTTTTGTCGGATGCGAATTCAGCAGTCCCCGTTCCACCTGCATCGAGGTAAACGAAGCTCTGGTTTGCTCCATTGTAAGCGCACATCGTAGCAGCATCAGTCGATGCGCCGACGAGACCTGCATCAAATGCAGTGTAATAGAGAACGCGCCAGTTACCGTATTCAGCAACAGGGGTCACGTCGCTCATTTGTTTTTCGCAGCTCATTTGAGCAAGAACAGCAGAACCCATCACAGCGAGAGCTAGGGCTTTTTTTGCAGATTTGAGGATATTCATTTCTTCGACTCCAACAGGGAAGAGACACAAATAGGACCAACAACAACTTCGGCGGGTGAAGGAATCCAAACTGTCCTACAGAGAATGGTTCACGCAGGACTATACCAGACTAAAAAAGTCGGCTACAGATAAAAACCACTCCGAACGCCAAAACCGTTGACTGAGATTCCAGTCAACGGTCCGAGCTGTTTCTAAATGTGGGCTAAAATGGGCCTAAAATGCCTTATTTATGGGGATCGAAGTCCGAGAACATCACGATGGCGCCACTATCGGTTTTGACGTCCTTTAGGCGAAGCGGGATGCCGAAGAGGTCATCCATACTCGGAATAGCGCCCAAAACCTTACGGGTTTTCGAGTACTCTTCCTTCTTCGCCAGGAGCTTATTCGTGGCTCGACTTTCCGCCTTCCCGCGGAAAATCCAGGCTGCCTTCTTGTCGATCATGATGCTGTCTTCGATCACTTCTTCAGCCACGATCTCCAGATTATTCTTACCGTCGGTTTCGATTCGAGCTTTCAGGTCGAACTCCATCGGCATATCGCGAGTAAAGAATAGGCTATTAAATCCTCGTACGTCGTATTTGATCGCGACGTGAATTCTCGCATAATTCGTCCCAAGCGCCGGGTCGAATGAGAAGACGAAAGGTTTTGTCATCTCGGCTGGATTCTTTTCTCCAATATCGAGGGTGTTCAGATAGCCCTTCTCGTACGATCGTCTCAGCATCCCATTAATGATTCCGGGATGGATACCGATCGCGACGTCATAGTCATTTCCGTTCTTCGAAGCGAGCGTCGGAATACCGGCATTCCCTTCGATTTGAAAAAGACCAGGAGCCGGAAGGGATGGATCCTTCATCTCAGCCTTATAGGTCAGCTGAAGACGCGAATTGACGTACTTCACATCAGTCGGTTGAAGCGCCAGCGTAATCGGTGGTGAGCCTGCTGGGGCTTCAGGAATCGACATATCGAACGTCGTATTCATAAGCTTAGCCAGACCATCGAATTTTTCCTGCAGGAGTTTTCCGCCATCTTTTTCGAAGTAGGTTTTCAGACCAGAGGCCACGAGATCCACGATATCCGGCATCATCTTCCGAACTTCTTTTTCAAACTCAGCTTTTTGCATTGGATAATGCTTACCGCGGACGATGATTTCTACTTCCGGAATGCGGAGAGACTTGAATTCAGCGCTTAAAAGCACTTTCTGAATGTTTGATCGGATGGAGAGAGCCTGGATAATGACGCCCTTCTCATTCGTATCGACCCAGATCGGGATTTCGACACGAATCGGACGTGCGGCGCCGTCCATCAACTTCACGTTGATGCCGTCGCCGCCCATCACCCCTAAGAACTCAGGATTCTTTTTATCTACCACATCAAGCTTTGGAAGCTTGTACTGGAAGTCAGCGCTCTCAAGCTGCATGAGCAGGATCACGCCCTTTTTCTTACCATACGCAGCTGGACCCTTCGGATCGACTAGCATACCCATGGATTTAAATTTCGTCAGAGTCGTAAAGTGAGGCAGTGAAAACGCGAAAACAGGATTGAAAACCGGAATGCCTTTGAAAAATACTCCGAGCGTTTTCGTTACGCGTTCGATCTGTTCGCCCTTGGTTTCCTTCAAGCGCTTCGGCGCCTTATCCGCGTTAAACGGATCCTCGAGTTCGAACTTGATGTCGTCGAAGTTCATCTCGCGGAGATCGATCTGATTCGCGAGAAATACCGATTCGAGATTCGTTTTGAAATACGCTTCGCCTTTAGACGAAACGAAGAAGTTGATCCCTTGCTGAATCACTGGGCCTGAAAAAGCGGTCGAGCAAACTGTCATTGCCGCGATAACGCCTAAAATAGCCTTTTTGTTCCCCACCATTTGCATACCCCTTTAGGTCTACTACCCCGAGACCATCCCCTGAGATGGGCGTACGCTTATCTATTTTTATACATCGCGTCAACACGCTGCGTTGAATTTTACATTATTTCCGCCCTATTTCTCCGTTTTGATTGAATTTATTGAATTTTTAAGTCGAGTAATTCAATCTGCTATTAGGCACCCAGGTGATCCCCGAACCGAGACTCTACCACCCAGCCTCCACTCTTGAGCGGCCATCTCCCGCATGCTAGCACTGATATCTTCCAGCCGATTTAGATGTCCTTTTTCTCGCGGAGAGATGGGTGAGTGGCTGAAACCGCACGCCTCGAAAGCGTGTTGCCCTTAACGGGGCACGAGAGTTCGAATCTCTCTCTCTCCGCCATTTTCCAATTTTCACCGCAGATGTAGCTATAAGAAATGAATCTTTGCCTCACTCCTATTCTGCTTTTTTTCTCGCTCATTCTTCCTTCAGCTTCCTTTGCTGAGCCGCTTACCGCACGCTGGCTCGGCGTGGCTGGACTCGTTTTATCCGACGGACAGAC
>CAYOJT010000060.1:0-8618 GCA_964404365.1 uncultured Bacteriovoracaceae bacterium | reverse complement strand
CTCCCTAAAAAACTGGCTTACCAATTCAGAATTCAAATCGAATGAGGAGCTGGTTCGAAAACGCCTCTCCCAGATCGGTGTCACCCGTGCAGACGGTATATTTTCAAGCCACACCCATTTTGATCATGCGGTGGATGTCGCTACGGTCGCGAAGATCACGAATGCAACTGTCTATGGTGGTCCCTCGCTAGAGCGAGTGGTGAAAAACCACTGGAGTGATGTCCGTTTCCGAAACTCTCCGGATGATGCCGCCATTCACCTGGGCGCCTTCACCGTGCATACGCTGAAACGCCAACATAGTCCTATTTTTGGGAGCTGGAAATTTCAACACGGAGACGTTCCCGCCAATTTTACTTCGAAGTTTTATGAATACCGTGAGGGAGAAACCTGGTCCTTTTACGTCGAGCATCCCGCCGGAAATATTCTGATCGATCAAGGAGCGCGCTTTTTTTCCGGGAATGAAAAATGGCTCGGACGCGTGAACGTGTATTTCGTCGGAGTCGCCAACAAAGCGAGCTTTGACGATCTACTCAATGCGAACATCATTAAAGTTGGAGCAAAGAAGGTATTCCCGCTCCACTTCGATTTCTTCTTATTACAGTCTGACTGGTTGGAAGCTCAAAGACTCCCCGGTACTGGACTAGACAAGATCGAACCGTATTTGAGATTACATTCACCTTCGCAGCAGTTCATCATTCCTGCACGCGATGAAGTCATTACGCTGCCTTAATTTTCGACTCCGTTGTCTTCTTCTGCGTAAACATGGATCGAATCATTTTCGGCGGCAAAGTCGAGGCTATAGAGCATCACTGCATTCCGATCGAAATCATAATACCAGTAACCGCCCTCTTCCTTTGGACCAGGCTTCAGGATGGTACCTTTGTAGTCGACGACAATCGATTTCGGCTTAGGGCGAAATGGAATAGAAACCGAGTAAAAAGCCCGCTTCACTAAGTCTTGACCAATTTCAGAGAGGCTCTGTCCGAAGTCCTGACAGATCTTGAAGGTTTTATATCCCGTGAGACCCTTAAAAAACGTCTCATACGGACTTCCAGTGAAATACCACGAGCCCTCACTCGTGGAACAACCGGATTCAACCGATGCAAACACCCCGTAGCCATAAACTGTATCGGAGTAAGGAACGACGGTCCGAAACTCCTTTAACCAATCATTGTAATCGCTCTGTTCCTCAGCATCGGTCACGAAAATGAGCGCAGTCGTAGCGCCGTGACGGATGAAGTTTGGATAGTTTTGAAGATTATGAACGAGCGGTGCTAGTGTTTCCTCGGTCCCCGTTCCATTTGTTCCGAGCCGAGCGACCGCAGCTTTAAATTTATCTACGGCATCAGGCATCGTCGAATTCAGCGGGTCACCCGCATCAAATCCGATGTACGGCCGATCACCCGGATCGGTGGAGAGCAGTCCCATTTTCCAATCGAGCTTTCGTGCTGCGAAAAGATCGAGGAAGTTCGCTGTGTTTTGAATCACGGCGCGCTGGTAGTCATCCATACTTCCGGAGTTATCAATCACCCATACGATATTCAGGGTAGAAGCTTCGATCAAAACCTTGATCGTTACCTCTTCGTCCATTTTCCGATTTTTTCCCTGCGGGTAAGTGTTGTAGTAGGCGAGTTTTTCTTCGCATGAGGAAAGCGCGAGCGCTAATCCCAGGGCACTCGTCAGCGTTAGAGCTAGGCCAATCTTACGTTTCATCTCACTGCCCCATACACTTTCCACGAACGATTGATCGAAGCTTGAAGAGCTCATCGCTCCACATCACTCCGTCGAATCGATACGTTTGTTGATCACCTTCGGTGGTGAGCTTTGCAGGCTCAGGCGCCACTACGCGCGAGGATTGTGTTGTTCCCACTTGGTCTTGAGCAGGTTCCGCTTTCGCGAGCGCAAGTTGACTGAGGAGTTCGACCTTTACGAATTGCATCTTCCGAATTCCTTCTTGAAGAGCGTTTCGTTGAATTCTCCACTGTCTTCGGTATTCGGCTTGGAGCGATTTTTTAGCACTCTCTACACTTTTTAAGACCTGGTTTTGGTAGCTGGTCCAGTGCGACTGCGGCCCAACAGCAGGCAAAACCGCCGAGATCGAACGTTCTGAGAGTTCTTTCAGACGACCCAGTTCTAATTCACGCGCCTGAAGCGCCCACTGTGCCCAATCCGAGTAGGCGTCGGTCTTCCAAGGCTTTGGGGGCTCAACTGCACTGAGTGCGTTATCGATTTCTTTAGCGAACTTTTTGTTTCTTCCCATAAAACCCGCGAAATCTTTTTCGACATCCGAATAATAGCAGAGCTTCAGATTCGAAATGGCCTTCACTAGTTCCACTTCTGGAAAGAACCGATCCGAGAAAATCGGCGAAGAGAGGGTCACTAAGCTGCCTCGAAGTTTCTCGTTATTCCCTTGTCGGAGCCAAACCCAAGTGAGTTCTTCTTGAGCAGTGAGGTATTCGGGTAAGCCATTGGGGATCTTCTGATAGTACTGAGCAGCTCCATCGAGTGCTCCCGCCTGATATAAAAAGCGCGCGATTTGAAGGTAATAAGGGGCGAGAAGCTTAGGATCTCTGCGAGACTCGAGTTCCGGCTCTACGTCACGCTTCAGAATGCGAGCTGCGTTCGCGAGATCACCCTTCTTCGCATATGCAAATCCAACAGTTTTTGCGAGTTGCGATCGATAGGGATGACCTTTCGGAAGCTGATCCAACACCGCGTTCGCAGCTTCACCTTGGCGAGCCCAGGAGTGAGCGATCATTGCCATAGTCATAGGACTGCGATTGATGTCGAGGGAGCGAATCACTTGAATCTCTGAAGGATCGAGCTGAACGTTCGCGCCGTAGAACCAGTGATCGAAGCCTTGTCCTGAAATCGTCTGTTCAACGACTCCCGCGATCTGTGAATTTAAGAATTCCGGATTTCGAATCTGCTCTACCCAGAACTGAATGAAGCTTTGAGGAAGATCCAGTTTGAAAAGCAGATAAGCCTGCGCCGATTTTGCGTGGTTCAAGAGGGGCGCTGGAATTTTACCCTGCATCGCGGTCCAGAGATGGGCCGCCGCTTCGAACTCGTGCTTTCCAATTCGGCGAACCCAGTCCTTCACCTCAAGCGAGGTAGAAGCGCTTTGTTGCATAAAAGCGCTATAGAACTGAATGAGAACTGGATCGGTGAGTTTGATTTCGTCAGGAACATAATCCGAAACCACCACGTTCGAAGCTGGAGCGCTCGCGCCAGCTTGAGCTTTCTGCGCCGGAACTCCACTGACTGACTGTAAAAGTGCGTCAGCTGCAGAACCCGAGGCGAATGCAGATCCTTGTAAAAGAATCGTCCCTACAAGCGCAGAAATTCCGAACTTCATTCAGCACCTCCGCCAAACATGAATCCGAAATCAATGTGACCAATGATGTGATGAGTGAGTGCAGCAGATTCCATACGCTTCTCTTTAAAGAGTTCGTTCATGACACCGAAACGCATGCTTCCCCACTTCTTCATCCAAAACGCTAAGCCGATGTCTAAAATTCCGGACGGGGAATTTCCCTTATCAGTCCAGAGCATTCCAGGACCTACGGCGATGTATTGATCGAAGTAGGCGTTGGAATCCATCGAGGTTCGGATCTTTCCGTAAAGGGTATTAAAACCAATCAGGAAGTGACCCTTGTATTTTGGATACGAGACATCCGGGGCGCGCTTTTCTTGTTGAACCAGTTGTTCACCGGACCCACTCAAGGAGTTGAATGCGTATGCTCCACCTAGGTTTAAGCTCCAGCGGTCACTCAAATGGAAGCGGTAATCGAGATTCACAGACGACATGGTCAAGAACCCGTTTCCACGGAAGTTATAAGCACCTCCCACGGTTACCTCTGAGCGATGCTTCAGCGGTGAGAAACGACTCTGAACAGAGTAAAGCCTTTCTTGTGCAACCGACGCAGGAGCCATGTTTGCTGGCATCTGAAGCTGATCGAGCTGTGACTCGAGCGGTGCTTCATACGGCGGGTCGGCCGGACGATTTTCTGCTGGCTGAACCGCTGGCTGGGCTGCAGCCGGGGATTGAGCCGAGAGGGTTTCCGGTGCGGCGACCACCGCAGCTGAAGCCGGAGCCGAAACTGCGGTCGGAGCGAGTGCTGTATTCGCGGGCTCGGTGGAAGCGATCGCCCCACTGAGAACCACAAGATTCGATAGAACTAAGAGTGCTGCGAGATTTTGGTTTTTCATTATTGTACTCCTCCGTCTCTCAGAACTTTCGTCACCCATCGGCTTAAGAGTCCTGCATCGTCTGGTTCAAATTTGAAATCGACGAATTCTGTTCCGAACACGACGAGTTTTCCGCCAGCCTTGTGATCGCAAACCGCTGCGAGTTCACCTAAGCCGCGCGATGCTCGAAGCGTCAGCATATTCGTACACTTTTGTGTCCCCGCCGTAACTTCGACAAGGCTTGGATCCACTGACTCCGATGTCATCTTTCCGTTCACACGGACAAGTTTCTTCGGGGCTTCAATGCCAGGATATTTTCCAAGTTCCATATAGAAGTCGCTGAGCGGAATTCGCGGATAAAACGTGCTCAAACGCCCAGGAAGCTGGAGATCCTTCCCCTTGATGAGACTTGCGAAATAAGCTGAGTTCTTCTGAAGCTTGTCCACAAGCGGAGTAGCGATCCAGAGGTTTGGAATCTCAGACATTGTTTGATCAAGCCATGCCCAGTCCGACCGCGTGGTCATCGATGCAAGGAGCTCCGTGGTCACGATGAATACCTTCCGCATCAGGAATGCCTTCGGATCAGACTTCTGAATCAGCGGATGGACCATCGTCGCTTTCGGCAAGAGGGCGAGAAGAGCTTGAGTTTCTGGCTTCTCAATGTCATTCGAGAAGACCGCTATATCGCTCCAGTTTCTTGGAAGGATATTCAGTATGAAACTTTCTGACCGCCTCTGGCCAGGGACCGTGGTCGCTTCGACCGTCACCATGAACTGGCCTTCGGTCTTCGGATTGATGATCAGCTGACCGTTCATCCACTGAACTTCCGAACGAAGGTTCGCTGGAAAAATTTCAACCGAGACCGGACGAGATTTTTGTTCTTGGTCTTCAATGGGAAGATTCACACGTAAAGTGGGACCGCCCGATTTCACGTACTTGACCTCGTCCGCAGGCCACTCGGTGCGAGTGATGAGCGGAGGTGGTGCCACTGAGAAGAGAAACTGAACGTCGACTTTATGGTCGACGCATGCGCCAGACCACTCGCCTTCTTTTGGGCAAGCCGTGAAGACCAGTGATGCGGTCGTGCCTTGCTTGCTCGCAGGAATATCGAGCCACTTCACATCCATAAAAGTCGATGGGTAAGCGCCGGTTCCTTGAGGTGTTTCTTTCTTCGTCGTGAATTCTACCCGACCGAAAGGTGCCGGATTTTTCAAACGAATGTCGGGTGGATATTCCGCGTTCAGATCGTCCGAACGAACTGAAAACACGGCTTCGTCTCGAACTCCGAGGCTTGTCGGGCCCGAGAAAACAGGATCCTTACGAACGTCTTTGATCGTCCAGGTCGCATCGCTCGAGCGAAGGAGTCCGCCGCCCGGATCCTTCGCGATATAGGTCACCACTACGTCGCGGTAATAACCCGTTGAACCCTTCGGTGCGCCTTCGGAGATTTTCACAAAGGTGAAATCCGGCTTATAAGTGATCGTGAATTTTTTAGGATCCGTTAGGCTCTGCTGAACGCTTGTTCCGGCAGGTTCGCCTTGAAGGAAGAGGTCGAACGGACCATTTGGATAATCCGCACTGTTGATGGTTACGGTCTGAGTGAGCACTGCCCCCTCGCGAACCGTTTTGTCTCCATCCGGAGTAACAGTCCACTCCTGCTGAGTGTTTTTCACGCGAAGAATGGTTTCCCCGGTTTTAATCGTCTCGGAATGCTCGGAACTCCAAAGTCGCAGTCCAAGCGGATAGTCCCTAATGGTTTGCTGAGTTTTTGCAGGCTCAACGAAATCGAAGTTTGGAATCCAAGTGAGAGTATAGGTCTTACGTTTTGCGTCGTAGACAAAGTCTTTCGCAGTCGCGCCTGGGGGGTACTCATTTAATCGCAAGATCGGCTCGCCTGGATCCGGTACTTGGGTGCGGATTTGAATCACGCAGGGCTTCGATTCTTCACAGTAATAGGTAGGTTCAACGTCGATCACGTTTTCAGGCACCGGCTCAGTCACTTTCAATTTCTTGCCGGAAATCTCGCCGTCCATTCCTGCGAAGGGATTCTGTTTACACGCTGTCAGCGTGGTGATCAAAGCTCCAAGAACGATCCATTTCATATTTTTCATTACGCTCACCCTTCCAATCAACTCGCCGGACGGAGCATGAAAGGATATGCCACTTTCACGTTCACGCCGCCCGTAGGTTTAGGAAATTTCCAATTCATCATTTTTGTCGAAATACAGCTCTCTACTTCGGCATTTCCAAGAGTAGATCGCTGGACGTTCGAATAATTCAGTCCGCCTTCTCCGTTGATTTCGAATGCCATCGAAACCTGACCAGCTAGACCTGTGTTCTTTCTCAAGCCTTCTTCGTAACAGGCGCGAACCTGACTGAGGTATTTAGCGATCGTCGCTTGAATCACGGAGCGATCGAGACCACCCTCGAGAACCACGTCTTGAGAGAGCGCAAGAGAAGTAAGACCCTTCCCTTCTCCAGAGCCGACCATGCGGTTTCCGTAGCCGCCGGCTCCGCCGCCGGCACCCTTCGTTCCAATTCCTCCGAGGCCTGCAACTCCCGTGTTTCCGACCGTCGTGCGTTTCACGCCTTGGCCGAGACCCACGAGCGTTTCACCGCCCGAACCTTGAGTGCCGCCTGGGCCCGCTCCGGCTGAGGTTTCCTTCAGCGCAATCGGCATTCCGCCGAGGGCTTTGTTGAGGTCCTTTTTCCCAAGGAGACCTAAGAAGCCTAGGTTCTGCTGGATCGCGCGTTTCGCTTGAACGTTTGCTTTCTGGAGTTGTTGGGGAATCGCTTCGAGCGCGAGTTCAGGGACTTTCACTGTTTTCTGAATTTCTGGCGCCTGAATCTTGACCGTCACTGCTTCGATCACCTCAGGCTCTTTTTCAGCGACCTGAAATTTTGGCATGAAGGCAAGGATCGAAATCAAGAGAAGCGCGACAATTCCGATTTTCTTCCAAGAAGTATCCTTTTCTTCCTGCGAAGAGACGAGAGGAACAGCCGCAAGCGTCGCACTCGAGAGAACATAGTTCGCAGATTCAGTCTTAATCTTCCATGCGCCGTCTTTGAGTGGCTCAACAGAACAGTTTCGAGCAGCCTGAACTTCAAACTTCCCGTTCGATTGTTTAATTCTGAAATTAAATCTCCAGGCGGAATCTTTAGATTTCAGCCCTGCGCGTTTTCGGCTCTTGGAGCGCGACTCGGCCGTCGCTTCACTGACAAACCCAAACAGACCGTGGAAACCGAACTCGCGCTCGCCATTCCATTCCGGCAATACTTTCAACAATCCGCCGTTTTCAGCTGCGATCGAAATCATCGTGAAAATTCCTCTCCTTGGTCTTCCGCTACGCGATCGAGAAAATCTTCTCTCAGGCGCAGGAGCCCGTCGGTTCGGTTATCGGTGTCACCGGTAACGACCGCGATTTCAGGACGTCGAATCTGTCCTTGAATCAAAAGTTCTTCGAAGTTCACTTCTTTTCCGCTCTTGTAGCGTATTCCGCTCTTCGCGTTCTGCGGTTCGTCTGCTGCGATCACGACTGCGGCGATCAGGAGCGATGCAAGAATGGACGTCATCATTAATTTCATGGTTTCACCTCAGTGGCTGGAGCAGGAGCCGGAGCAGTTACAGGAACGTTAGTTGCGACGTTGGAGAGGATTCGACCCTGGAAATAGGCTGAGAGTCGAAGTTTTCCGGTCGATGCATAAAAGTCTTTCAAGTTTTGGAGAGCAAGCGAGTCCGTAGGCTTCACATGAAGCGCACTAAGTGCCTGATCGCGGCTCGGATTCGAGAGCTCATTCTGGATTCCTGCGGCAGCCACACTCGTTGTTGGAGCGGGAAGTTCAAAGGAAACCTCCTGCGCATCAAAGAGTTTTTTTGCGTAGCTTACGATCTCAGGAGAACCAGCCTTCGCAACCTGATCGTTAAAGAGTGTTTCAAAGTGTCCCGAACGCTCAGCGAACGGAGTAGCAAGCTCAGACAAGGTTTGTTTTAACGAGGCTGCTTGTTCTGCATCGAGCTCTTGAGGGATCGGGCTATCCAGAATCGCCATGCTCAAACCCTGATAACTCTTCGTCATCGCATTCAGGATCACTAAGCGAGTCGGAAGATCTGCAGCATTCAAGTTCTTTTCTGCAAAAGTCGAAAGCGCCTTCATCGCATTCATGCGCTTGTCGAACATCGATTTCGAGTTTTTCCCGTAGAAGGTGATTCCCCGCTCTTTGAGCCAAAGGGATTTAAATTCTGCGAGAGTGACTTTCGACCATCCGGGACCCGTGCTCTCGGTGCTTGAAAGCATGATTTTTCGAGAGAGGGTGTTCGATCGACCCACGACTTCAAGCTCATCTGCGATTTGAGCTTTCATTTTAGGAGACCAACCCAGGAACAAGATCGCAGGCTGAATGAGTTCTGAGCCCGTGATCATGGCGTG
>CAYOJT010000059.1:6486-11775 GCA_964404365.1 uncultured Bacteriovoracaceae bacterium | reverse complement strand
AAAACGCCCATGAGCGCGACTCCCACTCCTGCGAGCGTATCTCCGTGATGTTCAAAAATCGGGTGATCGAGTTTCACAAGTCCGCGCGAAACCAAGAGTGAACCGCCCATCAGAGCCACGAGCACGCCGAGTGAGAAAGCGAGCATGGCGGTCGCAAGGCTTGTGCTTCCAAATCCAACAGCGCTTGCGAAAACAGGAAGAACGGCGAAGCAGGGAGATAGCCCAAGACTAAAAAGAAAGAGAAACGCACCTTTCCCTGATTTTGGAGGGTTAGGGCCATGGTGTTCATGCCCATGACAGTCGTGGTGTTTGTAGCGGGAGTAGACCGCATACAAAATACCAAACGCGATTAAGATCCATCCCCCGTTTTCTTCGATTTTTTCCAGATGCTCCCCGAAGAACTCGTGCCCGAGAACGTTTGCAATAAGCCCGAGAGAAACCGAGACCAGAATATGACCACTCGCTGCCGTAATTGCAGCAAGAGCTGCATGAAAATGTCCCCAGCGTCTAGCCTTTACGATCAAGACTACGGGAAGCCAATGCCCCGGTGAGAGCGAATGGATAAACCCAACAAAGGCTGCAGAAAGAGCGATGGCCAGCATGTGAGTTCTAACCTACCATGGAGCGGATGGGCTGTGAAACGGACGTTTAGAGGGATTTAGGGCTGGTAATTCATCACGCAGGCAGAGCGCTCTTTGTCGTTGTTCGACAGGGTCGTTCGGTAGAGACCGCCGCCAATGGATTCGATGACCGGGTACATCGCGGAATCGCGATACGCGTGGCTCGTGGAAAGCCCCGTGCAGGAAAGCCAGCTCTCTAATCCGCGATTCTGGAAGTCGCAGCTATGGTCCATTCCATAGGCATGTCCAATTTCGTGAAGAGCGACGGCTTCAAGTTTATTGATATCAGCGAACTGTGGGTTAATGAGGACGACTTGGCGAGAAACGTAGTTCCCGCCGCTCGCGCAACGGAAGGTCACACCCGGGTTATTCGCGGTGAGACCGAGGTCTTCCCACTGCTGGGGATTCGTAATTTTTACAATCGAGAAGGTAGCAGCTCCCCCTAAATAGGAGCAATCGGTCAAGTTTGCGGGAACGGAGTTTGCGGCGATAACTGCGTTCTCAACTACCTGGAACATGATTTTTCCGTTGATTTGGGCTTGTTGATTCCAGGTATTGAGGGCGTCGTGGATACGGTTTTGCTCTTGGTTCGTGAATTGGGAGTCAATTTGAACGGTGACCACCTGGTTCACATCCAGGGGGTTCATGTAGCTGGAATACTGATTGGGTTGGCCACAGGCGATGGATAGGTTTTTTTGACCCAGGACATGCACGTCTTTTTGTCCACAGGCCGTTGCAGTGATGCAAAGAACCAGTCCCAAAATTTGAGGTAAAAAATATCGTGAAAACCGCACCTGAACTACTCCCTCATCGCTCTCGCTGTCATCCGCAACTTGTGGAATCAAAAAGCTTTACCTCAATCTTTGAGGCTCCTTGGGCTTTGCGATTTCCACTCTCTCTTACTTGAGTCTGCAATACCTGACTGTCTGTGTCAAGTATGACACCCCTCTTTTTTCGAAATATTTTCCTTTAAGTTTTCAACGGGTTAGGCGTAAATCGGTCGTATGAGCGAACCCAAGTCTCCTTTCCAAAACAAGATTAAACTCTACTCCGACGGCGCTGACCGGGCGCAACTTTTGGAGATGAACACTAACCCTGCAATTTCCGGGATGACCACAAATCCCTCACTCATGAAGAAAGCGGGTGTCAGGAATTACAAAGAATTTTGCCAAGAAATTCTCACGCACATCACTGTGAAACCTATCTCCTTCGAAGTCTTCGCCGACGACATTTCGGAAATGAAGAGACAGGCCCTCGAAATCGCCAAATGGGGCAAAAACATCTACGTGAAAATCCCAGTCACAAACACGAAGCGCGAGAGCACGATGGGTCTTGTCCGCGAGCTTTCTCTAGCGGGCGTGAAACTGAACGTGACGGCACTGTTTACCTTGGACCAAGTGAAGGCGACTTGTGCAGCCGTGAAGGGCGGCGCACCGACGCTCGTTTCGGTTTTTGCGGGCCGAATCGCGGATACGGGACGCGACCCGATGCCTCTCATGCGCGCATCGAAAGAAATCTGCCAGGCCACGGGACCGGGCGTGGAACTCCTCTGGGCATCCACTCGCGAAGCCATCAACATCGTTCAAGCAGAACAAGCCGGGTGCGACATCATCACCGCGCCGGTCGACATCTTAAAGAAGATCTCGGGTTTCAATAAGGACCTCTTAGACCTTTCGCTTGATACGATTAAGACCTTTAAAGCAGACAGCGATTCAGCCGGATTTCAGCTCTAATCGCGATGGCACGCAAAGCCTTCTTCCTCACGAGCGGTCCCCCAGTTCCCGTCGTTGGCGCGCGTCGCGTTCGAGACGCTCAAATTTTAAGCCTGCTCTCGAAGCACATGCCGATCGAAGTGCTCTGCATCGCCGAACAAGATCAAGTCCCAGGCATTCAGGCGCAGTCTGAAAAGGAACTCTGCGCTGGCCTTCAGGTTTCCTGCCATCGGCTCGATCCCCCGTCGATTTTCACGAAAGCGGTCGACATCATTCGCCCCGAGTTTGCTCAAGGCTATTCGGAGAGCTTAGAAAATTACCTACGATCTCGCGCTCAGCCCGGGGATCTGGTTTGGATCTCGCGTCTTCGGATGGCGAAATACATCGCAGTTGCGAAAAAGCTCGGCTGCCACGCCGTTCTCGACGAGCACCAGATCGAGAGCGATCTCCTTTTTGACAATGCTTTCAGTAAAGTGAAGTACTGGCATCAGGGAGCGGCCGCCGCTCAGTGTGCACTTTATGAAAAGCGACTGAGTTACGTCGCGGATGCAGTCGTAACCGCTTCGTCGATCGATGCAGCACGGCTTAAGAAATTGGCACCGCAGTCGAAAATTCGAGTCATCCCGCACGGACTCGATGTTTCACTCTACAAAAACGCCCACCTAGACCATGAAACGGGCAGTAGCAGCCCACGACTCGGTCGCATCCTCTTTTTCGGCGACCTCGATTATCGACCAAATTTTCACGGTATTGAGTGGTTTTCGAAAGAGGTACTGCCCCGACTCAAGAACGCGCTTCGCGGAAATCTGCCGGAAATCGTCATTGCTTCAGAAAATGGAAACTTCGACGAGCTGAAATTGCGTTTCCCAGAGATTCGAGCCGTCCGATACAAATCCCATGAGGAGCTCATGGATCTGATTTCAGGTTCAGCGGTTGGATTTTTTCCGCTTCAGTACGGCCGCGGAAATCGGATTCACCTTCTCGAAGCGCTCGCGGCCGGACTTCCGGTGGTTTCCTCGGGCGAAGGTGTGGACGGGCTCGTTCTGAAGCCACTTTATGATTTTCATATCGGCGATACGGCGGACGAGTTCACCGCTCATATTCTCCGACTCCTTCGTCATCCGGAAGAGCGCAGAATTTTGACCGAGCGAGCTCAGAAAACCATTCAAGAAAATTACGATTTGAAGAGCAGCACGAACGCTCTGAAGCAGCTTTTAGATTTCGTCGGAATCAGCTGAGGTCCGTCTTCTTTTTCATGCGCACAACGAACGCATAGAGCACACCGAAAGCAAGAATCGCAGCCACAAACCAGATCAGTTTTGCCTTCATGACGTGAACGAGATCTTCTGGAGACTGAAGAAGCTCAGGATGATCGCCAATCACTTCGCGACCGAACCACGATAAGAGAAAACACCAAATCCCGGCGCCTACGGTGGTCACCACAGAAAATTGAAGCACGGGCATGCGAAAAAGCCCTGCCGGAATGGAAATCAGGTGGCGAACCACAGGGAGTAAGCGCGCGACAAATATACCGACGAGGCCATGTTTCACGATGAACTGTTCAGACATCGCGACTTTTTTCTCATCCATGAAAAAATATTTTCCGAATCGAGCAACCACGGGGCGCCCTAACCACTGAGCGACATAGTAATTGGCAAGAGATCCGAAAAGGCTGCCGAATGTACCGGCTGCGACAACACCCCAAAAGTCCATGCGACCTTGAGCGGCCCAAAAAGCCGCAGGGGGCATCACGATTTCAGATGGAACGGGGATGATCGAGCTTTCCATCGCCATGAGGAGGAAAACGCCGATGTAGCCCCACTGCTCCACCCACATAAACCAGGTTTTTAGGAGTTCATGGAGCATTAGCCGATTTTCTTCTGATCGTCGTCGTCCTTGTCTTTACCTTCCAGGCCTTTTTTGAAGGCGTGAATTCCACGACCGAGCGCGGAACCCAATTCTGGGAGCTTTCGCGATCCGAAGAGGAGAACGACGATTAACAGGATGATGAGATGGCCGAGGCTTAGTCCAAACATACAGTACTCCTAGGTTCGCTCATTCGACGCCCCCAGGCTAGGGTTTTCTGCTCAACAGGGCTGGAAGGCCCCTAATTTCGAGATGGGGCAGACAATACAGTATTTCAATCAGGTTTTTAGCTATTCAAGGCGACCCGGCGACCGTCAAATAGGGATCAAAAGTTTGACATATCAGATAGTTATCTGCGTCAAATAAAGTGGACTAAAATACTCGACTTTAGGTCTTATTTTCCGTATAACTCTGTCCTGGTTCGGGAGTACAATTTCAATTCTCCCATCGATCTCAAGGGTTTGTAGGCGTTGAAAATGAAGAACGTGTCTCAGTCAGAAAAAAACTCGAATAGCGCACAACACGAATCACCCGTTTTCCGTTCGGGCTATCGTCCGAGCCTCGGCTACATCGGACAAACAAAAGTTCAAACCAGCAACTACCTTTTTCGCTCGAGCGAAGAACTCCTCGAAACTCATCCGCACGCCAGAAAACTCCTCACGAGTTTCCTGAAACATTCGCCCGAAGAACATTACGTCAAAAGCGAACTCCTCACCGAGTTCATTCGTAAACGCGGACTCACCTTCTCTAAAAAGCTTGAAAACGGTGAGAGCCGAATCTTCACCGTCCCGGTGACGAGTTCGATCGTCCCGCTTGCGAAATCCACCTTCAACGAACTCGAAAAAAACGCGCAGTCCTTAGTCATTTCTCTTCGCTGGATCCTTCAGAGCATTTACGGTTCCGCCCGCCTTGAAGACAGTGAGTTTGTTCAACACCTTCCTGAAAACGTGCGTGAAATTTTCCTTCGCGCGGTCCGACAGTGTCCCCAGTACTTTGAACAACTCCACCATCCGTCGATGCGGGATTACCCGTTCTTCGAAGTGGTGGGTCTCGACCTGGTCTTGATCGAGGACTATCGGAAAAAAGCCGAC
>CAYOJT010000059.1:4919-6476 GCA_964404365.1 uncultured Bacteriovoracaceae bacterium | reverse complement strand
GCTTCTTGAATTAAACGCGGGTTCGCCTTCTGGCGCCTCAAACAACATGAGCGTTCTGGAAGGACTTCTCGAAGTCGATCCAGAATTCGCACGCATCGGAGATCGCGTGATGCCGAACGATCACTTTGACGTTCTTCGGGCAACTTTCGATTCGATCGGCCGCGAATGGACCGGTTCGGATAACGGAATCTCTGTCATCCTTCCTCCCGGCGGCGCAAACGGCGCAGCCCCAGAAATCCACCAGCTTTCCGCCTACAGCGGAATGCCGTACATCGACGCCTCCATGCTCTACGTCGATACGGAGGGTTCCCTTCGCCTGCGCACACTCTCAGGCGACGACCCGCGCGTGACCTCGATTTACTCTCGCGTGAACGCAGACGCCGCCCTCTACGATAAAGAACGCGGACTCCTCATGCGTGATGCGGAAAGCGGAGAACCGCTCTATCAAGAAGACATTCTCGCACACGCGATGAGCGACGACGACGATGCGAAATTCCCGATGAAGGACGCAAACGGAAATCCGATTCCACTCGATTCCATTTACGCGATCCCAAACGCCATCGATCTCATTCAGGCACGAAAACTTTACCTGGGCGGTTTAAACCGAATCCTCGATAACAAACTCATTTTGGCGACCCTCACTCACTTCGGTCCACGTTTCTATGCGAAGCGCCTGGCAGAACTCGGCTTAGCCGAAGAACATTTCGGGCTAACACCACCTGAGACCCTTCCCCCTGAAGCACGTTCGGTCGAGATCATTGAAAAGAATCCGAATGACTGGGTCATCAAGGCGCCTGACCTCTCTGGCGGCAGCGGAGTACACATCCTCCTCACACTGAGTGATGCGAAGAAGAAAAAAGTCCTCGATGAAGCCCGAAAGGCTCCGACTGAATGGGCTTATCAAAAGCTTGTGAAAATCGCGCGTATCCCGGTTGCTCGTAAAGAAGAAGGACGCGTTCGCTTTTCTAACCTCGCCGCCGACATCCGGATGTGGTGTTTCTGGGGCGCAGGTCCGACATTCTCGAAGCCACGCCTCACTCACAACGGCCTTGTGCGTTTCGCCCCTCAGGAGAAGGGTCCTCTCTCATCGATTGTGAACACCTCAAAAGGTGGAGGTTACGCCCCACTCCTCGTCATCGACGACATGAACACCCAGGAGAGCTGTTCCGTAGTGGATTTAACGACGACGAAAACTCCACCCGCTCACACGATCTCAACTCCAAATTTCATCGGTGCGCAGATCTACCAAATCTCTCGCCAGGTTCAAAAACTCTTCGCAATGCTCAGCGATGCGGGCGCGACTCCGAGCCCCGTATTCTCTTGCGCCATCGATCTGAAAATTCAGTTGAACGAAGTACTTTCTTACCTCTCGCCAAAAAACATGGAACCCCTCTCGGCGTTTCTCACGATCTTAGGAAAACGCACGAGCGAGAAAAAACTCCGAAAGGCCTTTAACGAACATCAGAAGGCCCGCATCCGATTTGTTGAGTTCTTAATCGAGAATCAATCCAAGTTCTCGGACTCATTTTTCGATCGTGCGCGAACACTTCACGCACT
>CAYOJT010000059.1:0-4909 GCA_964404365.1 uncultured Bacteriovoracaceae bacterium | reverse complement strand
CGATGTTCAAACCCTCGAAAAAGAAGACCGTGCACGCATTGCAGGTCTTTCGGAGCTTGAGGGAAAATCAAAAGAATCTCGCGAAGCCGCTCGTCGCATGAAGGCGCTTGTGAGCGCACACCTGAACGAAGGTCCTCTCACGGAGAAGACACGCGGAGAGCTTCGCCACTGCCTCGAAGCTTTCGCCGAGCTCGCGCTCGATCGCCTCTCGCGATCTGAAGACCGCGATCTGGCCTACCTTTTCTCCATTCAGAACCTCAAACGTCCGGATCGTATGGATCAAAGCTATCGGGCGATTCTCCCCGATTTCGAAGATGCACGCTGGGCGCCCATTGCGACCCTTTGGGAACTCCAAAACCGCCGATCGCTCCTCGACTCTCAGCTCATCCAACCTGAGGTACGGGAAGCTTTCATCGCATGGCAAAAAGCAAAATCTCAAGTCGAGCGCCTCTCGCACCGGATGATGCCGAATGAAAAACGCGAACTCCTGGAGCGTAAACGGGAAGAACATTTCAAACGATTCCCGTTCTTGGCCGAAGTCCAAGCTCTGATTAACTCGCCTTCGAACCTATCACCGGAATCCATTCGTAAGGTCCTGCCGGTTCTTCCGTACGCGAAGTACAATATCGAGCAATACCTCCGGATGAAGAACATTTCGTTTGAGGAACTCTTCACGTCGCGCCTCAAAAACGGCCGAGTGTCGATTCTCACTGAAGCTCAAATGTCCGAATACGGCTTGAACCCATTCTTCGCGGGAGAATGTTTTGCGAAAAAGCGGAAGTCTCACGGCCTCTTTTCGGATTCCGATATCTTAACTTGGATGAACGGAAACTCTTCTGCGTTCATTCAAGCCTATACCCTCGGTCACGAACTCATTCACTTTCATCAGATTGAGGAACTCATGAAGCGCGAATCGAAAGCCATGAAGCGCGGCGCTCTCGATCTGGCCGAGTTCCTAAACTTTTACGGAAACTTCCTCGCTAACTCTGCTCCGTCGGTTGAGAAACTGGATTCGACCGCTGTTTTCAGAAAATGTGTGTATTTCGGACTTGCGGATATCGCAGGCTACGCGGAAGAATCCGAGCTCATTCAGAAATACGTCGAAGCGTATGCGAAAAGTGACGACGCCTTCGAAAAATCCATCCGCGAAGCTGGCCGAACTCTCTCTTGGATGACTCCCTCGAATACTTCGATGCAGGTGAAGGCGATTCGTGAAGTAATTCCGTGCTTGGAAAACGCGAAGAATATTCGTTTTGCCAAGGAAATCGGGCTTTCGATCACATTGGATGAAACGAAATCAGCCCTTCCTGCAGCAAATGCGCGGGAACTGAAACGTTATAAAAAGATTATCGAGAAGGCTTCCTTCTCGGGCGGAGCCGAGCCGGCTGTCCTTCAAATCATCGCGGAGCACCAGCTCTACGGTGTGAGGGCCGACCTGGAAATTCATGCTGGATTCCATGCGATCCAGATGGGTGCCGCTTATAACAGTTCGCAGCAGTAACCGGAAACCCTCACGCGACGTGATTGTCGCAGGAAGAATGTATGGAAGCCTCTTGGCGACCTGAAAATCTAGACGGAGTTCTAGCTCGTGTGCCCGAGCGCTGGAGAAGCGTTTGGTCGGATGAGCCCTCGAACCTGGTCGATGACCTTCAGAAGATCTTTTTTCTGAAGCCTAGCCCTTCCCACCCGGAAGTCACCCGGGTTGAAGCCACCCGGGCGGATGGTTGGAGCACCTATACGCTTTTCATCCCCGGAGAACAGGGCGGGATGCAGGAAATGGGGCGTGTTCAGTTTGCGCCGCTCTTTAACGGAAATTACTTGATCCGTAAGACGCATTTTTTCACGAAACAAGTGATCTCCTGGACCGAACAGTACTCAGAAACCGGTCAGTACTTGGGCCGTTATAACGATGTGGGACCTAATCTCCTTTACGTGAATCTCACGGAGATGGAACCGGGTTGTCCGATCATCTCTCACATCTACAACACCCTTCTCTATGAGTATCAGCAAGCTGAAACGGGTCAGGCACGGTCGAATCGAATTCGAGTGATGGAAGCTGCGATCAAAAAATGCGACGCGCGCACGGACGTGAAACTGAGCTACCGCGCGAAACCGATCGATCTCGCGCTCGCTGAGATGAATCGAAAGCTTCGCGAAAACGAAATCGATCCGGCGCTTACATTCAAAGATAAGAAAGCCCTTCGCGCTACATTGAAAGCTGAGCGCTGGACCATTGTACGCACAAAATCCCGCGTGCACGGCATGAGCCGCCCGCGAACTTGGTTTAAGTTACGTCGCGAAGATTTACGTTGCCGTATTTACGGATTTGCGAATCTGCCGATTGAAAAATCATCTGGACTCCTTCACCAGTACACGATCGGACTTGTGCTTTGGTTCTTCTCGGTCGTGAAGAGTAATATTGGGTATTCGGTCGCGCTTGCGATCTATGCGCCGTTTACGTTCTACTTCATCACCCAGCCGATGAACCCAGGCGCTATGTGGGCCGTCGGTCAGGTCCGTAAAGCATTCATTTCGACGACTGAGGGACTAGCATCCCTTCCCGTGATTAATCTTTTTACCGAAAAAGCGGGCTACGAGCCTAAGGCTGAAGCGAAGGACCCTGCAGTGCCAGCGACGGGCGCTACCGAAGCTCCGTTTGATCCTTCGACTCCTTATTCGAAGGTAAAACCGAAATTTGAAAACTTCCTGACTGTCCTCGATGTACCGAAGGTCGAGAATCAATCCTGGTCAGATCGCATGAGCTCGTTTAAGCAGATGCAGATCTCCTACGAATCGAATCTTCAGTTCAGCCAACGCATGGGACGACTTGAGCAGATGGAGCAACAGCTCAATTTCCCGCTCATCGCCGAAAACGCTTACTGGGAAGTCGAAACCTACTTGGGACGCCTAAAAACGCTGAAAGAAGTCGCGGCATCAAAGGGCCTATCGAGCCCGGACTTCGAGACCTACCTCAAGAACGAAGCCATGCGTTCAAAACAGTTTAAGCTCTACATCTGGGATAAAATGGTCCGCTACATGCTCGACCACCCTTACGTCGTCCTGAATGAAGCGAAAGAGCAGATGTTCGTCGACTACTACATCGGTCGAAACTTCATCTTTTTGGAAGAGATCACACTCGACCTCATGAAAGAGTACGAAGGGATGAAAAAACCGAAAGGCTTCAAGACGATCGAGGAGCTCGCAAAGTTCTATCGCTCGAAGAAGGTTGAGGCGCCGACGGTTGAGGGTCGCTTAAAAGCGAACTCCTACCTTGCGAAACAAAAAGAATTCTACGACTCAAACGAAATGCGCTCGAAGCTAAAGCGCCAGTGGGAAATCCTCTTCCTATCCTATAGCCGGACCCAGGAAGCTTCGAACTTCGGGCTCCAGCTCTACGTCTGGTCGGTTCGTAACGCAATTTGGACGCTCGGCGCCCTCACAACAATGAAAAATCGCGAGATGGAAGTGATTCTTTCTTCCATCGAACACCCCGGCGATCGCGCGAAGCTTAAGGTCTCCTTAGACCTTGAAAAATCGCGAATCGAGCCGATGTATGAGTCGCTTTTCCACATCTTGAGCCTCGAGTACGTGAGTATTCGCGAAGAGTTCAATAAGAAGTTAGAAAACGACATTGAGTCGACCCAGCGTCAAGCCTTGATCGAAGCGATCCAAGGCTCATTTGAGGAAAGAACACGCTTCCTCAAAGCGGTCGGAATGAATTAATCTATATTCAGTGCTACCCCTGAAATCCCACTCTGCTTTATTGCTCATGAGCCTTGCGATGTTTCTCCTTACGGGAAATGGATTCGCAGCGAGTAACCGTCCATCGTATCGAGATCCTTCGCTCCACGAACAAACGAAAAACTTCTACGACCAAAACTTGGTTTCAAAGCCTCAGACGGATCCAAAGAAGAAACCGACTCCGACGCCTAAACCTGAGTTTAAGAATCATTACTTTAACTACTTCGCCGAGTTCGCTGGACCCTCTGCAGATTTCGCGCTCCCTTTGGAGTCCTACAGTCCCTACGGGGATGACTACGTTCCTTTAAATTTGTATCAGTCGATCGATTACGCCTACGCTTTCGATAATAATAATCGCCTGGGCACCGTCATTTCGACGATCTGGAACTTCGATCACGAAGCCATCGATAAATCTGGAAATGTTCGAGCTTACAGTAAACGTCTCACTTTTTTCGATCCGACGATCTATTACCAATTCTATAACCTCTTTACGAACCACTACTCCTGGGTGAACGGAAAGGTTTCGATCGACCTACCCATGTCTGATTTTTCAAGGCAGGTCGGTTACCAGACTGGGATCTACAACACCTACTCGTGGAACTTTAAGCTAGGCGACCCGAAGTACTATTTTAATTTGAACTTCGATGGCTGGCTCTTCTTTTATGATCCGAAAGAGGGCTGGAATCGTTTTCAGTTCGCAGTCGGACACGAATGGGGCGTAAACTTCAATCCCACCTGGACACTCCACACGAGCTCAGTCTTTGACTTGGCTTTTCGTTCTCAGGGCAGCGGTAATTATCAGTACTCTGAAAACAACGTCGACCGTTTGAGGGTGACGCTGCGCTGGAATATTGATCCTGGAGCGTTTCAAGTCGGAGCGTTTGTCCAAAGCCCGATTTACGATCACGCATTTGATCGAATCATGCTTGGACTCAACACGAACCTTTGGTTCTAGCCTCTCCGTCCAAACTAAAAATTCAGTACGATCGTCTAAGCTATAGTAGCCGGAATCCGATTTATGCCGAGCCGTTTCTGGGGCATTCGGTTTTCTTTGTTTCGGGTCGACACTCATCATGGCGTTCGGATCGAAAACCAGGCGCTCAATTGTGCGGGCATCAGAGTCCAAGATTTCGAGATCTAAAAGAATGGGTTTTTCACGTTCATTTCC
>CAYOJT010000058.1:10070-11793 GCA_964404365.1 uncultured Bacteriovoracaceae bacterium | reverse complement strand
TAAAGCCGTTCCGGCCCGATAAAAAAGGGAGTCAAAAAACCGACACTCACCTTATAACGCGACCGGAGTGAGTCCTTGCGTGTTTAGGCCTTGCTGGCATCTTCCGGTCAAGCCGCAGTGGCGCTATGTCGATACGCTTATGAGGGTTTTTGACCAAAATGAGCGATCCGAAGAACAACAATTCGAATGGAAATTCCGCTGAGAAATCGGCCGAAAAACCCTCGACCTCGACAGCTTCAACAGCCGCTGCATCCACCGCCGCAGTCGCCGCTCAAACTCCGGATAAACCCCGTATTTCAGTCTACGTGTACCAGTCTAAAGTAAACACTCCAAACTCCATCAAAAACCTAATCGAGGGTCTGACGAAGCAAAAGGAAGCGGGTACTCTTGGATTTGAATTTCAGGCCACCGAAAGTGCGGGCGCACTCACGGCACGCCTCACGACCAAGGGCTACGGGATCGCAGTCATCTCGGTGGCCGACGAAAAGGAAATGCAGCAGGCTCATTTAGTCTTGGGAAAACTCAGTCAGGGAATCAATCAGGGGCTCATTCGTGTTCTGATCGTGAATCGTTTCAGTGAAGCGAAAACCGTACAGAATCTGAAAGTCCGCGGGGCGTACGAGATTCTAGATTTTAGCATGAACGTGAAGGCGCTCACCTTCAAAATGAATACTGCGATCAAGCTCACGGATCAGCAGCACTCGCGTTCTCAAAACGGAAAAGCAAAAGTCAGCAGCATCCATGAGTCGCAGAAAAACGATAAGAAAAGCCGCGGCGAAAATTCATGTGCGACCGTTTACGAAGCTTCCGACAATCACGCCGCTGACTTCTGGGGCTTAATCTCGGAAAGTAACGTCCGTTACGTCATGGGTCGAGTGGTCGTGGAACTTCTGGGCCCGGGTCCGGTGGCAGGTCATTGGACGAGTACGGAAACGACACAAAACGACGAACCCGGCTGGATGTGGAATCCTCGCCACGGCCATCGCGACGACACAGCGTTTTTCAGCGCCGTGAAGGGCGGTCGTTGGGTGTTTTATGGTCGCCAGCCGGACTTTAGCTGGCAGACGAATCTTTGGAACTTCGTATCGAAGTCACCGTTTCTCGGATTTTTCGTGAGTGGCGAAAAGGATCCGCAGACCGTCCGTTTCCAAAAAGACGGCCCCTCAAAGTTTAAGATAAAGAAAAATACGAATGAATCTGCGAAGTGGACAGAGCTCATTCGAGAAACCATCGAAGCGTCGCTGAAGCAGAAAGATATCCTACTTGCGGAAAAAGCTTCCAATGACTACCGCGCGAAGTCCGGTGAAGAGGCGCGTGATACAAAGGATTTTATCGATAAAGCTCCTGGACCTGGAAAACTTCTGGAAGGGAAATTTTCTAGGGAAAAAGGCCGTGAGCGGGCGAGAGATTTTACGGATTCGGAAGGTGAGTCTCACGAATTGAGTATCGCGCTCAAAGACGAAGAGGGGCGTGAGATTCAAAATAAGACATCGAAGTCGAATGATCAGAAAACGCCGTTCAACGGCTTGAAATCGGGTAAAGACGAGGCCGCTCCCTTCAATGGCCTTAAATCTAAAAATGAGAAGGCGACGCCGTTTAATGGTCTGAAATCCGAAAAAGACGAAGAAGCGCCTTTTAATGGATTAAGAGACGGCGACGTAGATCCAGGCAGCGAGGTCGATTCTTCGCTCGAAGACGACAAAGAGCATAAGAATGAGTCGAA
>CAYOJT010000058.1:0-10060 GCA_964404365.1 uncultured Bacteriovoracaceae bacterium | reverse complement strand
CGAAAACCGCGGATCGCGGACGTGAGGGCCGTGCACCGAAATACGGAAGGCCCGATAAGAAAAACAGAAATGAAGTGGCTCCCGCTGCGGAGTCTTCAAAAGCTTCGCCAGCCGAAGCGGTGAACCTGGACGCTCCGGACGAGGTCAGTGAAGGTGAGGTAGAAACTGCTGTAGAGGCTGCGGTTGAGTCAGCCGCGGAAGCACCGCTCATCGACTCTGAATCGCCGGACGCCGCTCCTGAAACCACCCAGGGCTCCATCCGGAAACGAGAGAAAACTCCAAGCGCCAAAGCGGCGGTTGAAAAGTCCACTCAAGCGCGGGCCAATCAGAAAAAAGAACACGCGGAATCGAAACCTGAATCCGAGGGGATTCCGAGTTCTGGAGCTCCTGGGGAGCCGCAAGCATTAGATATAGAAGAAGCAGAGGCAGACCGCGGCTCGTCGCTTTCGCCGCGCGAAATCATGCGCGCCAAGCGTGAAGAAGCAGCTGCGCGCGAAGCGAAAAAAGAAGCGGCTACTGCAGAGAAAAAAGCGAAACTGCGGGCGGAGCTAAAAACAAAGAAAGAAGAACAGGCCCAGCGGGACGAAAAAAAGATTGAAGATCGCGCCGAAAAATCAGCGGGCCTGAAGGCTGTACCTAAAGCCGAGAGCGCCGCGAAGACGCAAGCCGCCGAGCCTCAAAAGAAGCCTACCACTGAAACGAAGCCGGCATTCAATGTCGGAGACCTCTCAAACACTGCGCCCAAAGGAATTCGCGATCGCGCATCCCGGAGCGCGAGTTTCGAGCTGCTTCTAGTTGAAAAAATGGGCGCTGCCCTTTCGGCGCCTGTTTTGCTTGAATTGATCGAAGTCGCTGAGAAGGAGCTGTTCGTGGATTCGAGTGCTGCTCAGCTCGCCCCAGGTGAAAAGATTAAAATCAGCATTCAGTATGCTGCTGAATCGGACTCAGTTTCCGTCGAAGCGGTGGTCCAGGTTCTGGCGCTTGAATCGTTCGGTGAGAATGAAAGCCTAGCGACGTTCTCGATCGATGCGGAAAGTCGGGAACGGCTCGATCAAATCCTAAAATCGCTTTCGACCCGTCGAGAGCTCATGATGGATTTCTTCCGGATGGCACGAGGGGAGGAGAAAAATGAAAAAGCCGCATGAAGTTTTTCAGGAATCTCACCTGATCATCGTGGATGAAAATGCCCTCCGCCGGGAGCGCTTGAAACGTATGGCGCTCTCTTTGGGTTTTGATTCCGCTAAAATCAGTTTGGCTCCGGACGGGGAAGAGGGGCTTGCGCTTGCGATGGAATACGACGTTTCTTTTGCGATCGTCGATGATTCCATAGGTTACACGGCGCTTGCGCGCTTACATGCGCATTTTGATGAACGACAAGTTCGGGACCCCCATTCGCTCCTCTTTTTCGTGAGCGAGGTAGCTTCGCGCGGAATAGTGGGAAGAATGGCTGAGGAGGGTGTGGACGACTTTATTTTTCGTCCCTATTCACAGGCGCAGTTTAAGGAAATTTTTATCAATGCTGTGGATCGGAAATTAAACCCATCGCCGTCTGCTGTCCGTATGCGCGAAGGGCGCGAAAAGCTCATGAATGGACAGATCGAAGATGCGCGAAAAACTTGGACTCTAGGCCTCCCCGAAGCCGGAGAAAGTACCGCCACCTACTACTATTTCCTGGGCCAGGCTGCGATCGCGGAGCAGAAATACGATGAAGCCGTTCAGCATTTTAGCTCGGGGCTCAACTCGAATCCGATACACTTTCGTTGTTTGCAGGGCCTTTTCCAGGTTCGTATGATGCAAGACCAAGTTGAAGAGGCTTATCAGGCCCTTCGACGGCTGAGCGACGCGTATCCGGAGAACCCCGAACGCCTCATGACCTATGTGAAGATGGCTGTGGCCGGTGCTCACTATCGGGATTTGGAAAAGGTCGACGATATTTATCGTCCGATGGAATTGAAAGCCGACGGCCTAAAGAAACACTTAGCTGCAGGGCACGCCGTTTTAGGTCGATCGCTCTGTGTTCAGAAAAATCTTCAATCTGCGCTCAAAGCATTCGCGCGCGCCATTGAGCTTTCTGACGAGGCATCAAATTTCATTCTTTACTCAATTGAGTCGCTTGAAAAATACGGATTCAATTCAGACGCCACGATCTTTCGCCAGAAATATGGGTTACCCGCTGCCCCTGAAAAACAAGCGGCTTAGCTTAAGATCGCTTTTTTAAATCGTTCGCAATCATTCCAGCGACATTCTCGCCTAGCTCAAGCGCGAAGTTAGTTCCTCGATCCCAGGGATAGACGTGTCCGAGCGAGGCGAAATAAAAATTCGAGTATCCCGGCAGCTGAATCGGCGGCAGTCGAGACCCTGCCCCTGGCGTCATCACGGGCTGCGCGTAGCGTTCACGCAAGATCCAGTAGCGCTGAATTTCATCGCGCGTAATCGAGGGGCGTACCCGCCGCATCGCTTTCACGCACTGATCGATGCATTCGTCATCATCCGATTGCCAAAGCGGGTCGGTCTCGGGGTCCAGGTAGGTCGCTAGATAAACGAGGTTTTCGCCCCCAAACTCGCTTGAAGGGATGAAGTGAGTGTGCTCGATGAGCGCAAGAAACGGACACTCCTCCGTGCGACGGAGGCTGTACCAGTAGAATGGCTTTTCCTGATTCAGAGGTGCGCTGAGAGAAAGGATAATCACACGAACGCCAAGCGCAGGGCGTTCCGGATGGAGCGTCTGAAAGGGTAGGAGGCTTGAATCTTCAACTAAACTTTGAAGAGCAAAAGGCGAGGACGCGACTAAGACCGAATCGAAGTTTTCAGAAAAGTTTTCGCCTCCTTCTTTTTTGGTGACGACGCGATAGGGGACTTTCCCCTCGATTTTACCGTCGAAGCCTAGGTGAAACTGGACTCCCTTATTCTTTAGATAAGTTTCTGCGTCTCGCGTGAGTTCCGCGTATCCGCCCTGGTAGGTGCCGAGCTTCTTCGATCGGGTTTTAAGGCGAGACCAGAGCCAGGCCATGTTCACTTGGGGGGCCCATTTTGGACCAAATTTTCCAACTAAGAGCGGCCGCCAGATCTCGTTAAAACCGGCACGTCCCATCCAACGCACGCACCAGTTTTCTGCAGCAAGCGAGTCGAGCCGTCTCCAGGAATTCGTCCAGCGTAGAAATGCCAAGACCACTCCCATTCGGAATTTCGCGAAAAACCCAAGCTCGGGGTAGGAGAGGAGTGCGATCGGGGAGTCGAGCGGCACGAATTCTCCGCGGCTCGTTTCCAATACCGTCAGCAGGCTCTTAAAAATCATCTTATCGAGGGAACCCCAGATCCCGACGTACTTTTTTACGAACGAATCGGTTTCGAACCAGTGGTGGTAATAATGTTCGAGGGAAAAATTCCATCCGGCTTCTTTAAATCCTGAAGCGAGACCCCCTAAGATCGAGCGTTTTTCAAAAATATGGACCTCTGCATTGGGTATGCGACTCGTCAGAGCGGTCGCAGCAGCCAGGCCGGTATACCCACCCCCAAAAATCGCGATGCGAGGACGGCGGGCGGGTTTTGAGTCGTTCTTCATGAGGAAAGAATAACCGAATCTCTAGAATTATCCTCTGGTTTTCATTCAAAAATAAAGGAAGAATGGAGCCATATTCTATGGGTGATTTCGGCGCGACGCTGCTTTTCTTTTTCACCATGCAGTTACTGGGACTTCTGGCTTGGCCGCTTTCAAATCGGCTTTTTCGCCGTTTGCCGGATTCCGGGTGGGCATTTTCAAAGATCTTGGGAACAATTTTCGTAACCTGGTTTGCGTGGATGGCTTCACGCCTACACTTACTCCCTTACACCCGCGTGAACACGTTCCTCTGTGCAGCTTTCTTTGGTCTCATCGTTTGGGGAGTTTCAGCCTTCAGAGGCGGCAAATCTGAGGTTCATCGACTTCTCTCCATGCCTAAGACGGCGTTCTTCGTAAAAGGCGAACGTAATGGCTACTGGTTGATTGGCGAAGGGCTTTTCGTCTTTTTGCTCTTTTTCTGGTCGGATCTTCGCTCATCAAAACCGGATTTATCGGATCTTGAGAAGTTCATGGACTTCGGTTTCATGATGTCCTGTCTCCGAACGGAATATTTCCCGGCCCTGGACCATTTCTTGGGTGGTGAGACGATTAATTATTATTACATGGGTCACCTCATTTCAGCGACCCTGACCCAAATCGCGGGAATTCCTCCCGCCATGGGCTACAACCTTCAGATGTCGAACATCCTGGCGCTTGGATCTTCGATGGCGTTTGTTTTAGGCGCTGGTGTGTATCTGAAAAAATCCGGAGAACATCCATCCTACGGCCAAAAATCCAGCTACGTCGCTGGAACGGTCTCTGCTTTTCTCACGATGATCACTGGAAATCTCCATTATCTGATCATGGGTGTATTTGCGGACAAGTATTGGTTTTCAGATGCCACGCGTTTCATTCCGTTCACGATTCACGAGTACCCAATCTATAGTTTTATTGTGAACGACTTGCACGGACACGTCTCCGACATTCCGATCGTGCTATTGTGTATGGGTTTTGCGTTTTTGATCTACGACACCATTTTCGAGCGCGCCAAATCACTTCGCATCCCCGTTGCACCTGCAGTAGAAACACCTCTCTATTCAGGAAGTGCTTATGGGTTGGAAGCGATCAAGCTCGGTGTGTCGGACTTCTTTAATCGTGAACTCCTTTTGTTGATTGCGTTTGGTGGATTCACGATTGGATGCTGCTACGTCGTCAGCTCTTGGGATTTCGCCATCTACCTTCTCCTTTTTGGTTTCACGTTCTGGGTCGCATTTAGGCGTGTAGTTGATGCTTCAGTGAACAAGTCCGCAACGATGCACTTCATTCATTTCCGGGCGCTGGTTGCGACTGGGCTTGCGGCAGTGTTCGTACTGGGTGTTGCGATTCTCACGTGGTTTCCACATTGGATCGATATGAAGCCCCCCGCTCAGGGCATCGAGTGGGTGAGACGCGATCAGCGTTCACCTCTTTGGATGATGGCGGTGATCTGGGGACTCCACTGGTTCTTTGTGGTCGTCTATTTCTTTTATGAGCGCGATGAAGAAATTCGTTACCTCGAAATGAAAGAACTCCAGGCGAGTAAGAAGAAGAAACCTACAGCAAAAGAAATATTAGATGACCTCATGCCTCGATCTGCCTGGGGATTCATGGAAGTTATGGTTCTGCTCGCGGGTATTTTAATCCTGCTTCCTGAAATCATTTATTTTAAGGACATCTATCCCGGTCATCCACGTTCGAACACAATGTTTAAGCTTTGCTATCAGGCCTGGATGCTCCTCGGGGTCTTCGGGGGAGCGGCTTTCGTTATTGTATGGAAGAATTATGAACGCCTTCGCCCGAATTGGTCCCTGACTTATAAGTGGGTTTCGATTTGTTTACTCATCGGCGGATTTTTGTATCCGTTTAAAGCGGTCGATCAGTCGATCGGTCAGGGCCGGAAGGAACGCACCCTCGCGGGTGATATTTTCCTTCGCGATAATATGAACCCGGACTGGAAGGCGATTCAGTGGTTGAACGATAATGTTCAAGGACAGCCGATCATCTTGGAAGGCGTGGGCGAGAGCTACACCATGTATGCGCGGATCGCCTCATTTACAGGTCTTCCTACTGTTTTAGGATGGCCAGTTCACGAGTGGCTCTGGCGCGGGAGTGTGGCCTATCAGATGGTGCCGGTTTCAAAACTCGAGCAGATGACTGGTGTACTCGATACGGTCGATATTCGGAGAGCAGAAGTCGCTAAGATTTACGAGACAACAAATCCTGACGAGGCGAAGAGTTTACTGCTGAAGTATGGCGTTCGCTACGTTTACATCGGGAAGCTTGAGCGAGAAAAGTACCACGCCATTCAAGAAGAGAAATTCAAGGCGTTTTCGAAACTCGTCTATGATGTGGATGGCGTGAAGATTTTCCAGCTCTAAACCTGTCTAATTATTAGCGACCAAAAAATAGACAATAGAAGCTAAAACCAAAATATGCGGTTTGGGTTCGCCCGAAGTCGGCATCTGAAGTCCTTTCGTTGAGAGCTGCGCGAGCCAGGAAAGACACACTGCAAACGCGCGTATTATCGTGAGATTCTGTAATTCAGGCAATAATAGGGCAGGGCGAGTTTGCATGCCCTAGGTAAGTAGAGGAATGGATTCACAGGCGATCGATTTCCTAAATGATGTCTCTCCTAAAAAAGGGAGACGATCCTTCAAGCTCTTTTTCGGGACCTTGGTCGGGTTCGCGATCGCGCTCTATTTAATTCCTACAGAGCCCAGTCGCGAAAAGATACCCATCACTAAACGCCAATCCGTTCAGAAGCCGAGAACATTCATCCCCGTTTGGACTTGGAAGACGCTCTTAAGTGGCGTCGAAGAGGAATTATCGCCTTTGATCGCAAATGTCCGCTTCCAAGGCGAGGGACTTCGAAAAAATCGCGCCGTAGCTGGAGTGGAGAATCGCGCACCTAATGGATCAATCCAGTCTGCACAAAGTGGCGGCACGAACGGCGCACGCGACGCGCTTTCAAAAATTGCAAAATCAGAAACCGACCAGTTAACGAAAGACGCATTAATCAAAGCAAGAAACCATCCCACGGCTTCTGGCGTCGTTGATACAGCTCGTGTGCCAGGCGCAGTCGCACTCTTAGGCGCGACACTTGCGAGCGGCCGCCAAATGAAAGTTCGCGTGGACTCAGATACTACCGTTCGCGCACAGGTCGCGCGCGATGACGAGAGTACGCGTCGTGATTACCGAGTGAACGTCGAGCGAAAGATTCCGGGCCTCGGAACTTCACTCTCGAGCGGCGTGAGTTCGAATGGGGGTTTGGAACAGGTTTCAGTTAGGCAGAGTTTAGGCGATGGTTGGAACGTTGGGGCTGAGCGATCGAGGGTGGATCGTAGCATCGCAGGCTCTACGAGCGGGCGCGCCGAAAATGCGGTGACTTTGGGTTTTTCTTCTGACTTCTAGGGCTTCTGGTCTTCGGGTTTCTGGGGGTATTCATGGGGAGTAGTGGGTTATTATTCATCCTGACGTATGCGTTTGGCTTTGCGACGCTTTTAATTTTTCGTCGGATCATGAAGGATCGACGGCGGATAGCGCTCGAGCAGGAGTCTCTTCCGGCTCTTGTAAAAGTGATCCGATTTTCGATCATTAGTGTCCTGACGGTAATCTCTGGCTGGGGAGCTGTTACAGGACAGTTTTCCGCCGATTTTTCGGCAACCATATTCTACGGCGGGATCGCGCTTACCACCTTTTTAACAAACGATTTGGGCTAAGACTCAGCCTGAGTTAGAGGCAGTCCTTTAGCATTTGGTCTGCATTATTGTTGAAACGCGCACCGAGTTCAGTCTGAAGAGTGCCGAGCATTGCATCCGTATTTCCCTGTAGGTCACAAAAGTATTTCCCAAGGTCCGTTTCGGAGTTCCGGTTGGTTGGCATCTGCGGACCTTTAGCGCAGGCTAAGAGTTTTTTGCAGGAGGGACTCGGCTCGGTTAGCGTCCATTTTTTATCGTCTGTCCGACGTTCAGGGGAGAAGTTTTCCACCTGATAAACGGTAGCGAGCTTCGTGCAAATATTTAGGATGGGTCCAAGCTTAGCGCGGAAGAAGTTTGAATCGGTTGTGTTGAGTTTGTCCTTCGAGCGGGAGGCGTCGTCGATCAGATTTCCGAGTTCGCGATCGGTACGCTGACGGAGTTTTCCTGCACCCGTTTTATTGGGAACGAGAACTGTCATCAGGTCTTTATAACGAGAACTGTTGTTTCCGAGGATGGCGGTGTCCCAGCGTGCTTTTTCGGTGTCGACAAGCGAAATCTGATTTCGAAGCATGTCGACTTCTTGTTGAACGCTCTCGGCAGTAGCTTCTTTTGAAGCGACATTTAATAATGTAGATTTTGGATTTTTTGCGCTCAGAACGTAGAGGAGATCGTAATACCAATTTCCCGATTTTCCGTTGATGTCTTTTGATTCACTGTATTGGGCATCATTTCGACCCGCGTTTTTTCGGAAGTCGCGTGAACAGGTTTCCAGGTACTCCAGCGTTTTGTTTACGTTCTTGAGGGGACGATTCGCTTCATTCACGAAATCGCGAACAGTGGGTTCTTCAACAGGAGCGCCGCGGCTAGCCGGGCATTGAATATTGGGATTCCGGTTAACGGATCGAGGAGATTTCGTCTTCAGCATGCAGTAAATTTCTGTATTCTGCGCGAGTAGGTTATGGAGTGACGAACTTTCTGCCTTCCCGTCGTCGTTCGGTTGGACGCAGGCCAGAAACTTGTACATCGGGTCTTTTTGATCTTTAATCCCGTTGAGGGTCGAACTGATCAAGTCGTCAGCGCCCTTTAAAGTTTTATCTTTAAAATTTACGCCAAAAACGCCCGTCATCTTTTGGAAAAGTTCATCCACTGAGTTGGTCAGAAGAACCGGAGGAGCATCCGGGCTGAGAGGAGCGTCGAATGCGGCATCCTTCTTATCCGTTGCAGTTTTTGCTTTCGTGTAATCTTTATATTCTCCGGTCTTCCCGTCCATGTCGCGAAACTTGCGCATTGCCTTTTGAACGTCCGCATAAAGGCCTACTACGTCTCGGTTGATTTCGCCGACGATGTTATTGAGGCAGTTCTCTTTACTGGCGCAGTCGCCACGAAGTTTCGATGCCTTGAAATCGATGTTTCCGCAAAGGCCCCCAAACGGAGTTTGCTGCTGGATGAAGTAATAGAGACAAGCGACTTCTGGAAATTTTTCGTCGTTTTCAAAGTCTTTCAGAACGTTATTGAAACTTGCGTTTTTAAAGATTGAGACCGCTTTTGAGATTAGGCTTGCCGCGGCTCCAGCCATAGCTCCGGGTGCGCCAAGCGCATTTTTCATAATGTTCCCAGCAAACTGAATCCCGAGATGAGCAAGCTTTTGGCTCTTCTCCTCGCCGCCGCATTCTTTGTCATTGGCCATAACGTCCATCAGATCTTCAAGCGCTTTGGAAGCGTCTTGAATTTCTTTGGATTTGTCTTGCTGGGTGTTTGTCGTATTCGTTCGCACCGTAGTCGTTGGACCTCCACCCATCTCGCCCTTTGAGGGGGGAGCGTTTCCCGCACCGGGTGCGTTCGGTGCGCCAGCCATGTTTCCGCCGGGATTTGTGTTCGTGTTCGCGCCTATTCCTCCGCCGTCGTAATTATTGGTCGTGGAGGTGAGCCCGTCGATTTTGCGATTCAAATCTTCGACTTTTTGTTTGAGTCCAGCACATTTGTCGCCCGCGTTTGCGGCGAGAATACCTTTCACTTTTGAAGTGATGTCGGTGAGTTTTGTGTCCGGCGTAAAGGGGCAGGTTGCGGCATTATAGATTGAAGTTGCGGCCTGGCCTACGGGACCGGGTTGATTTCGAGGGTCGTTTGGATCTTTGGTTGGATCGATCGGGTCTTTCGAGTACGCCGGAAGACTTTGGATGGAAAGCAGCGTAATCAGCGCTAATACAGTCTTGTGTTGTCCGCGTTTCATCTTGAGCCTCCGATTTTCAGAGAGTCGAGGAGCGACAGGGTAGTTTCAGTGAGAGATTGAGATTGAGCGGCAGTGGCTTTTAGATTAATCGCGGTAATTTTCGAGGAGCTCTGTTCGCTCGGTTCAAGAACGAGAATTTGTGCGTGAATGGTTTTCGGATCAGAGGGGACTTTATATTCCGAAACGCACGACGCGATACTACGTTTAATTGCAGTTGGTTTTTTCACCCAAACTACTCCGGTTCGTGAAGCGGCGCGTGTGCACATCCGAGCGGTCGCTCGGTCGTATGATTCGCGAACTCCCGAATAGTTTTCTTGATTAACAATAATGGAGATTTCGGGGAACTTTACGTTTTCAACGAGCCAGTTGTTTTCAGCGACGAGGTTTTTGAGCTGAATTGCGCGCCACTGGGAAGGTGCACTTCGTAGCGTAAGATTCGGCGTAAATTGAGCCGAGACATAGGTCTTTAAATTAGCGTCTCCTGCAAGGGCTGTCCCATAGATGAATAAAGAGCTGATTACCCACGCAGATAAGAGTTGTTTCAGTTTCATTTTC
>CAYOJT010000057.1:0-11817 GCA_964404365.1 uncultured Bacteriovoracaceae bacterium | reverse complement strand
CGCGCGAGCGCCCGTCTTCCGCGCCTCCACCTCGAGAAGCTTCATCGCCGCACGGCCCACACCTTTCCCGCGCATGGGTGCTTCAATTACGATATCGTAAATAAAAGCTTTCCGATTATCGACGGCACCTTGCATGGCGTACCAGACGTAACCCAAGACCTGATCGCTGGAATCCCGAACCGTGAATAAATAATGGTCGCGCGTTTTCAAGCCCTGGGGTAAGAGCTTTTGAAAACTTTCCTCCGAAATGCGAGTAGCCTCTTCAAAGGTATAGCCGTTTGCTTTCATTTTTTCGTCGCGATACTCGGCTCGCGTGCGAGCGACCCAAAACTCATAGTCGGATTCGCGCATCGGAACTAATCGATACTCACTCATAAGAGAACTTTTTCTAAGCCCTGAATTAAGAAATCGAGCTCGGCATCTTTCAAAATCAAAGGCGGCGCGATGCGGATCACCTGCTCGCGAGTATCCTTCGCAAGTATTCCTGCATCGATGAGTTTTAAGCAGAAAGGACGCGCTGGACCAGACGACTCACGAATTTCAATTCCAGCCCAAAGTCCGCGAGCACGCACTTCGCGCACATGTTTTGATTTTTCAGCGATTTTATTCAACGCAGAGGAAAGCTTCTCCCCCATGTGAGCGGAATTTTCGACCATCTTTTCCGAAACGAGCACACCCAGTGCAGCGATCGCGACCGCCGAACCCAAGGGATTTCCCCCGTAGGTTGATCCGTGTTCGCCGGGTTTAAATACGCCCATCACTGAGCGCGATCCGACGACTGCGGAAACCGGATAAACTCCGCCCGAAAGTGCCTTGCCCAAGACTAAGAGATCAGGTTTAGCATCAGACTCATGCTGATACGCAAACATCTTCCCCGTTCGCCCCAACCCCGATTGAATTTCATCCCAGATGAGAAGAATGTTCTTTTCGCGAGTGAGGCGTCTCGCTTCATTCATAAATCCTGGAGGCGGAAGCTGAATTCCAGCTTCGCCCTGAATCGGTTCCATCAAGAACGCAACCGTTCGCGGAGTGATCGCGGCTTTGAGCGCCTGGATATCTCCAAAAGGGATCACTTTAAATCCAGGGGTGAACGGTCCAAAGTCTTTTCGATAAAGCTCTTCGGTCGAGAAACTCACAATGGAAATCGTGCGGCCATGAAAATTATCGGAACAAACGATGATTTCGCACTCGTTCTCTGGAATCTTTCGCACCAGAGCGCCCCACTTACGTGCCGCCTTGAGCGCAGTTTCGATCGCCTCCGCACCCGAGTTCATCGGGAGCGCGACCTCCTGTTCCGCGATGGAACAGAGCTTTTCTAAAAACGGACCCATCTGATCGTTATGAAACGCACGCGAGGTGAGCGTGATTCGATCCGCTTGATGCTTGAGTGCCGAAATGATGAGTGGATGACAGTGTCCTTGATTAACGGCTGAGTAAGCGCTCAAACAATCCAGGTATTTCTTTCCTTCAACATCCCAAACCCAGACACCCTGACCCCGCTCCACCACGATCGGGAGCGGATGGTAATTGTGAGCACTATATCGATCGACGAGTTCCAGATGTTTTTGAGTCGAGCTCATCGGTAATCCTTTAAGGTCTCACTCTGACAGAGCGATTGAAGCTTCTTTCCGCAAGCAAGCGCCTGAGTGTTTTTCATCTTCGACGCCCACTCGGCCGCATATCGGTAACCGGGAGAGAGGTCGGACGGATAGGCGCCCTTTTGGTCGAGCCAGTAGACGTAGGACGAGCAGCGACAAGTCGAAGCACATTCATTTAATTCTTTAAGCGTCGGCAGTCCTTCATCCAGCGGAAGTCCCCTCGCCCACGAATCCAATCTTCCGCGGATCAGCTGGGGAATCGCGGTCATATCTTCACCCTGAAATTTACAGAGATTCGTACCGTCAATCGCCACGCGAAAAAGGGTCAGGAGATCAAAATTCTCGATCAACTTCTTCTTCGAATAATCCGCAACCGGATGCCTTAGTCCAGCATTTCGATCGTTTTTTTCCTGAACGGTTGTGCAAGAAGAAGCTAAAAACAAAAACGAAGACATCAGAATGGCAGCGATTGATCCGAGACGAAGCGGATGTCTGGCACGGTCATTGAGCACGAGGCTCGTAGCCCAGCCCGCTTTTGACTCATGTACACTCAGGTGATCGAATGCGACGCCTTGAAGCTCTAACGATTTTTCAGGACTCGTAGATTGCATTTTAACTTTCTCCCACTTTTCGCCGTACATTTTACCTTTCACGTGGATTCCTTCGACGTGAACCTCAAATCGGGTAAAAATCATCGAACGCGCATTCATTTCGAACACGAGCGTGTTGATCCAATCTGCCAATAAAAACTCAAGATCCGACGACTCACAATAGACCGGCACTTCGATCGAACCCTGAATCTTTTCGTGTCCTGGCAGGATTAAATCATTCAGAGCTTTCGCGGCCTCGATGAATGAGCCCGTGAGCGTCGCCGAATCCGTCTCGATGCGCGGCCACAACTGACCGGATTTGTCCTTAAACTGAGAAATGCGGCGCTCCACGTGATGTCACCCTTCTTTCACAGATTTTAGAGGGAATTCGCGATTCAATCCAGTAAAGTATGGAGAGGTACCGCACCGGAGTAAAACGTTTTTCATGCTGATTTCTAGAACAGAGCTCGATTACGAATTCAGAGGCCCAGGTTTTGACCTAAAAAATGAAAACGATCGCCTGTTTTTAGGTTGGGTGATGGACCAATTCCTGTACGGCGAAGTCACCGGCATTCAGTGCGGGCATTGGCTCTACCGCGCACCCACACTCCATGCAGCGGCTTTCCTAGCGCGCCAGGCTTCCGAAGAACTCTCCCATGTTAAGCGCATTTTAAGAATCCAAACGCTCCTCGAAGTGCGATCTCAGCCCGCTCACCGCGCCGTTCGGTTTTTATCCACGGGGATGATGGGTGGAACATGGGGCGAACACGTCGCACTGGAGATGGCACTCGGCGAGGGCTTAGTCCTTTCAGTTTTCTACGCACTCTCCCGACTCATCCCTCACCCTGAAATAAAAAACCTAATCGAATCCGCGATCGTTGATGAAGAAAAACACGTCGAGTTTGGAGAGCGCGAAACTGCGCTTTGGCTGAAGCGTTTTCCAGCGGACAGAAAGCTCTTCCTCGCATCTGCGGTTCTCCAGTCGATAGCACTTCGGAAATTAAAGAGCTTCGTTTTAAAGAAACTCCCCGCTGACCATCCGGTTCTGAAACAGTTTCCGGATTTCTATGATTTTGTTGTCGCGCGGTTTGAGGAGCGGGTCTTGAAGCTTGGATTAACGGAAAAGCCCATCCGTGAAATGGGATTTTTTGAAAAGGGATTACTGCTCGCTACACTTCCGTTTCGCGCGAGAATCACCCGTTTTTTTCGTCCGAAAAAACTTCTGACTTCAATCTATTTGAATGACCCTTGGATCGTTCGGGGAGAACCGGGCGTTGTACTCGACGTGGAAGAAGGCGTTTCTTTTAAACGCTGAACTTTTTTAATCAAAACCTCAATCGGGATCCCACGCGGGAACGAAGGGTCGCTCGCTGTAGCGATTCCCCCAGACGGAGCCGTTGGATTCGCCGGATTCTTAAATACGGGAGGGGGCGGGTTCCCGGGCGCTGAAGCTGACTTTACGGTAGGCTGAGCTTTCGGGTTTGGTGAAGCCTGAGGATTCGGACGAATACTCCCCTGAGGCTGACCGATGCCCGCGTTCGTCATAACCACTGCCTGCGCATGCCCAGGCGGAAGTTGCGGCGGAGGCTTCACGGCTTGACCGGGAATTGTGCCCGGCTGTCCCGTAGCTCCCCCACCATTTACGACCACGGTTTTATCGCCAGAAGGATTCGAATGAAGACTCTGAATCGGGGTACGCTCTGTCGGCTTTAAAAGTACGTAAACAAGAAAGAAAGCGATGCCGGAGAGGAGTAGACCAAATCCGAAGAATGCGGCTCGCCCCGTGGAGCGACTTTTCGTTACCTTCCTCGCTTCGTCTTCCTGGGCAAGCTGAGCAGGATGCGGTCTAGGCTTCTGGACCACGATCCCATCACCGGTCACATCATCTGTATCTAATTTAATCTTCGCTTTCGGCTTTGACTTCGTGTCGGTGAAGGACGCGGGTTCGATCGAGGGCGGTGTTCCTAACGAGTCCGACTCGATCCGAGTCGCGGTGCCAGTCAAATCTATGGGTTCCGGGCGACGTTCGCTCTTTCGAGGCTTCTTCGGGGGTCGGGAAGCCTCATTCGTTTCCGCCATTTCCGTTTTCGTACCCGTTAAAGTATTCGAAAAGTTTCTCAGGCGTTTCGTGAGTGCACCTGTCAGATCGGCAGTTTTTTCACGAATTCGCTGAATACTTTTTGTAATCTCATTTTCACCGTCACGACTTCTTTTCTTGGTCCTGTTCTTTTCTGAAGACTCCAGTTTCGAAGAGTCTATCCCGGGCGGTGAATGGTAAACCCCTGTGACTTCTTTATCGATGCCAGTATCTGTAAACGTACTCGGTTCCAATTCAATGTGCTCATCGCCAGGAGCCGCAAATGAGGGGGCGAGTTTCGCTTTGGATTTTTTTACTTCGGCTGCTGCCGCTTTCGCCTTCATCGCGCCTACTCGGGTCGCTTCTCTCCGTAGCTCATTTTGAGCATCTGAAACTGCATGAAGAGGATCAAGGACAGACTCAAAGGGAAGATCTTCGGGTCGCTGAATCCCCATCGGGGGAGTTTTATCCAGGTCATCTCCCGTCACTTTCGCTGAGGTTTTAGTCGCTTCGAGCAACGAGCGGAGGCCCGCCTTCGTCATCTCCGGTCGATCATCCGCAGCGATATCCGGGATGGATTCGTCATCGCCGAGCGATTGACCCGAATCCGTGACTTCCTCGGAAAAACTCGGAGCTTTCGTAAAAGTCGTAGGTTCGGGCATGAGAGGGATTTCATCTGCAGCACCACCCACTACGCCAGGCGCCTGTTCAATGGGATCATCCGCAGAAATACCACTCACGGCCTCTCCGGCTGAAGCTTCCATGGCAAGCGTCGGACCATCGCCTTCCTCAAGCGCACCCACATCGGTGAGCGTCGGGCCGTCGACCGATGCCTGCGGTGCCTGCAAGATCAGAATCTCAGCGTACTCGTCGATCGCAATCCGATCGCCCTTCCCAACGACGGCATCGGGACGCGCAACTCCATTAATTATCGAGGTGCGATGATCATCGCGCATCTGAAAATAAAGAGATCCGTCCTGAATATAGAAAACACAAACGATGTCGGAAGGCGCGACCTCATCCGAGGGAGGAATTTTTAAGAGTTGGTTCGTGACATGAAACTCTTCGCCGGAAACCAACTTCAGTTTCCACTTTTCATTCCAGCGTTTTTTCGATGCGCTTCGGGAATAGACCCGAAATTTGAGTTCCATACGTGAGCTTCAATTTTCGCATAAATCCGGCGAGTTTCGAGCAGTTTCGACGGAATCGGGGCAGATTTTTAGCACTCTCAAAGTGCGATCGCGAGTCGCACACCCTCTTCGATGGCCCGTCGCGCGTCGACTTCCTCGGCAAGTTTTGCCCCCCCGATCACGTGAACGGGGTAGCCTGCCTGCTTCAGAATCGGCTCCAGTCCTCGCTCGGACTCCTGTCCAGCGCAGACGACAATTTGATCCACGGGTAGCAGCTGAGTTTCATTTCCGACTCGGATGGTAAAGCCTTGAGCGCCAAATTCCCCATAGCTCACTGAGCCTAACATATGGACGCCGCGCTTCTGGAGTTCGCGACGATGGATCCAGCCGGTCGTCTTTCCAAGTCGAATGCCGAGTCGCTCATCTTTTCTCTGAAGGAGCCAGATCTCGCGCTTCGAGTGTTCATGCTGAGCTTTCACTCCCTCAATCCCACCGCGGGCCGAAAGGTTTATGCCCCACTGACTAAAAAAAGCCTGAATGTCGAGACTTGGACTCTTCCCTTCGGGATTCGAGAGAAATTTTGCGACATCAAATCCGATTCCGCCTGCGCCAATAATCGCAATCTTCCTGCCGGGAGCGACCTCGCCCCGAATCAGCTGATCGTACCGAACTACGCGAGGATCATTTTTTTTCTGAAGCTCAATCATACGCGGAACCACTCCGCTCGATAAAACAACGTGTTCGAATTTTCGGCCCTTTTCCTTTTCAGCGATCGACAGGTTTTCTAAAGTCGCGGCGGTGCCAAGCCTTAAATCCACTCCCAGACGTCTGATCGATGACTCGTAATAACGAATCGACTCACGAAACTCCTCTTTCCCAGGAATCCGAGCGGCCAAGTTAAACTGTCCTCCGATCTCCGAGCGCGCCTCGAAGATCGTCACCGCGTGTCCGCGCTCCGCCGCTTCAACGGCAAAAGAAAGTCCCGCAGGCCCCGCGCCCACAACCGCAATCGCGCGCGGCACGGCTGCTCGAAGTGAACGCAGTTCGGCTTCACGCCCTGCTTTCGGGTTCAGAAGGCAGGACGCATTTTTCCGATTAAAAATATGATCTAAACACGCCTGATTGCAGGCGATGCAGGTTTGAATTTCTCCGGCGCGTCCGCTTGCAGCCTTCACGCCGAAATCAGGATCGGAAAGCCAGGGGCGCGCAAGAGAAACGAAATCCGCCTGGCGAGAAGCGATGATTTTTTCTGCGACTTCTGGGGTATTAATTCGGTTCACTGCGATCACGGGAACCGATACGTGCGCCTTAAATTTTTCAGTCACTTCAACGAATGCTGCACGCGGAACCACCGTCGCAATGGTCGGAATCTGAGCCTCATGCCAGCCGATTCCTGTGTTGAATGCGTGAACTCCCGCTTTTTCTAATCGGCGCGCGAACTCGATTGTTTCATCACTCGTGAGTCCGCCTTCCACTAGGTCCAAAAGCGAAATCCGATAAACAATCGCAAAATCAGGCCCGCATTTCTCACGAATCGCTGCCACCACTTCAAGCGGAAAACGGATTCGATTTTCGAAGGATCCGCCGTAGGAATCATGTCTGCGATTTGTTCTTGGGGCGATGAACTGATGAAGAAAGTAACCTTCGCTCCCCATGATTTCGACGCCATCGTAGTGAGCGTCTCGTGCTCGAGCCGCGCAATTTGAAAAATCGAAAATCGTTTTCTTGATATTCAATGCGCTGAGTGCCCAAGGCGTGAACGGCGTGATCGGAGACTTGAGCCGTGAAGGTGCTCCCGAAAACGGATGATAACTGTAGCGGCCCGCATGGAGAATTTGGAGTAGGATTTTCGCATCATGCTTGTGAACCGCGTCCGTCACACGACGATGCGAGGGCACTTGCCAGGGAAAACTGAGTTGGGAAGAAAACGGAGAGACTCGGCCTTGAAAATTGGGTGATACCCCACCTGTGATGATGAGAGCTGCGCCGCCCTTTGCTCTTGCTTCAAAATACGCCGCAAGTTTTTGAAGGCCATCGCCCTCTTCTTCGAGTCCCGTGTGCATCGACCCCATGATGAGTCGATTCTTAAGGAGGAGGGGGCCAAGACGACTTTCTGAAAAAAGATGAGGGTACGGGGATTGAGGCATAGGTCCTTGGGACCAGTTTCTCATGAAATTGATGCTGCGTCGTTCCTCAAACCGAAGTCAGACCAATTAACGCGCACTGTCGCGCCCTCGAGCTGAACTTAAAGTAATACTTCAGGCTTCGGACGAAAAACAAAGCGGGCAAGTTCGGTCCCGAAGAATCCGAGAATCAAAAGAATCGGGATGAAGTAGAGAAACCCCTGGGTCAACCCGAAGAAGAGATTCACGGGGTCTTGTGCCATCGGAATATCCTTCCAGAGTTCCGGATGGGAGTGGATATCGCCCCTCAAAAACACCCATTTCAAGAGGACTTGATCGAAAAAACCCACAAAACCGATAGAAGTCAGGGTCTGAATTCGGTTCCGAAGCGCCCACCCTTTTAAGACAATTCCAAGCCCAAGAAACCCGATCAAACGCGAAACCATATAAAACACGTTCGAGCGTTCTTCACCGATTTGATCTTTCAACCACGGACCCAAGACCAAGTAGATCAGAGTAAATAGAAGCATCGCGATAAAACACGCGATAAACTGTTTTCGAAGTCCGCTCGTAGGGGTCGTATTTTCAGTCTTCGTATTGCCCCGGAATCCCATAAATAGCTCCATCCTAAAGTGCTTAAAGTCTTAGCTTTTTAGTTTTCAGAGGTCAATTTCTCCATTAGTGTTTGAGAGATCAATCTAACCGTTTAAAGGACTCTCTTAAAGCATGGCACACGCTGCAGCTGAAAATCTGTTGGTTAAAGGTGGAAAAACGATGGGCGACATCTCGGACGATGTCTGCCGGCCAGTTGAAAGTTTTCCAACTCTCAAGTGGTGGGTGTGTTTCGGAACCGCAGGTTTCGCACTCCTCGTCTGGCTTTGGTCGGTCGGGAATTTCGTCTACTACGGTCAGGGGATGCTCGGGCTGAACCAACCTTCCGGTTGGGGTACTGACATCACGAACTTTGTTTTCTGGGTTGGTATCGGTCACGCAGGAACTCTGATTTCCGCGATCCTTTTCTTGTTCCGCCAAAAATGGCGTACGGCGATCAACCGCTCTGCTGAAGCGATGACGATTTTCGCTGTTATTACGGCACTCACTTTCCCACTCCTTCACACGGGCCGCCCTTGGTACGCAGCTTTCTGGCTTCTTCCTTATCCGAACCAACGCGAACTCTGGGTGAACTTCCGTTCTCCACTCCTTTGGGACGTGTTCGCGGTTTCGACCTACTTCACGATTTCGGCTGTGTTTTGGTACGTGGGTTTGATTCCGGATTTGGCGACCGTTCGCGATCGCGCAAAAAATAAAGTTCGTAAACTCATCTACACCATCCTCTCCATGGGATGGCGCGGATCGAACAAGAACTGGAGCCACTACGAGATCGCTTACATGATTTTGGCGGGTCTCTCGACGCCACTTGTTCTCTCCGTTCACACGATCGTTTCGTTCGACTTCGCTGTGTCTCAGCTTCCGGGCTGGCACACGACGATCTTCCCTCCTTACTTCGTCGCAGGAGCTATTTTCTCCGGCTTCGCAATGGTGGTGACGCTTCTGGTGATCATGCGTGAAGTTTTCGGGCTTAAATCCTACATCACGCTGGACCACTTGGAGAAGATGAACAAAGTCATCTTGGCGACCGGTATGATGGTCGGCTACGCGTACTCGACTGAGTTTTTCATCGCTTGGTACTCGGGCGCGCAGTTCGAACAATACGTTTTCATCAACCGCGCATTCGGTCCTTATTGGTGGGCATACTGGATCATGTTCTCCTGTAACGTTTTCATTCCTCAGATTTTCTGGTGGAAGAAAATGCGCCGAAACATCGCGGTCATGTTCGCTGTATCTCTCTACGTGAACATTGGGATGTGGTTCGAGCGTTACGTCATCGTTGTCACTTCACTCCACCGCGACTTCCTCCCATCGAGCTGGTCGATGTACTTCCCGACCTGGTATGACTGGGGTTGGACGTTTGGATCGTTCGGAGTCTTCTTCTCTCTCTTCCTCCTTTTCGTGCGGTTCCTACCGTCGATTGCGATGGCAGAAGTGAAGTCGGTCCTTCCGGGCGCTTCACCACACTAAGAGTAAAAATCCTGAAGAATTTCAAAAGGCCTGGAGGAAACATCCTCCGGGCCTTTTCTATTTTAGCTGAATGAAGATGAGATCCGGGTCCGTAGTTTGACTCTCCGCGTTAAAAAGTGATCTGCCTCCACATGACAATAAAAATCAATATTTTCATATACTTAAAAATGACTCTCTAAATCATTTAATGCATCGCATCTAATATTTGACTCAGCGCGCGATCAGTTGAATAAGCTCCTCACACAACGTCCCGGGGGGGGATATAGAGCCATGAAAGTCGACCGCTATCACACCGTTAATCTGTCTATCCGTCTTGCGATTACCTTGGGGGCAGCGCTGGGAGGATTAAGTCTCATCCAGAGCTCATTCGGAGATGAAAACAACGGACAATTTGGGGCCGCGCCCGAGAGCCTCGACTACCCGGCAGGTACGCTCGAAGCGAACAACAACCAGTATGGCGCCGCAAGTGAGTCTTTTTTTTTTCAAACCGAAACGGAAGAAGATCCGTTTCCAACAAATCTCAAAATCGAGCCGATCGATCCGATCGACGGAAAAAAGTATCAGCAAACGCTCGTCGGTCCCGCATTTAAAGTGCGCGCAAGAGGCGCGAAATTCGACTACTTCCGCTACGTCACGATGTACAATGTGACGACCCGTAAAGAACGTATCTACGACCTGCCTGTTCAACGACAAGAGTGCCACGACCAATCCGATTACTTCGCGACTTACAGCTACTCCTATAGCGTTTCGAGCGAAGTGAGCTGTGGAATCGACATCGAATTCGTCGGCCTCAACGCATCCATTTCCACAACGAAGACTTACACCATGAACCGAAACCTTCGGGCTACCGAATGGGTGATCGCCGATCACACGCCCTTTTTCGTGAAACACAATTGGGATGGGTTCACGTTCATTCAAACCTTTGATTCAAAAACGGGAAAAGTCGATTATCTTCGTACCCCGCAGAAGGCGACGAGCCTTCTCCACGATATCTTTTTTCCGCTTACCGCAAGATCCGCCTATCCTATGGAGTTTTCAGTGAAGAACGTTGACTGGAGCTTCTTGGTTGAAAGAACTGTGCTGAGCCGCTGTAAAAAAGGCACTCCGAGTCCAGTGAAGAAAAAGCCAGCTCAAAGCACGGGCTTACCCACACCGGATGCGGGAACTGATCCGAATGCAACTCGGAACAATAATAACAACAATGACTGAACTGTTCTGCAGGAACAAACTGCCACCCGTGCGTTTATTGTTACTTCCCGTAGATTGACCACGTTGCCTTTAAGAATTCGACTTCTTCTGGCGTCATGCTTCGAGCAGCAAAGAATTTGCGAGCGAAGTCCACTTGCTCCTGTGGCAGATCTGGATACTGCGCGAGCAGTTCGTCTACAGTCGGCACGGGAGGGGGAGGTGTCGTAAGCGGGATAGTCCCCATCGGCTTCACGCCAGCACGTTTCGCTGCACGTTTCAGCTTCTCAATGCTCTCCTTCACGCCGTATCCAGCCGGTTGATTCTCAACAATCCCCTTCGAATCGATCAAGAAAGAGTTGTAGATGTACTTCTTACTTCCAGCCGCCTGAGCGCGTTTAACGAAATCATTCGCTAGATTTGGAGGAAGAATTCGAAGTTCAGTGGCGAGGTCGGTATACATCTCCGGAATGGTCCCATCGGCTTCCGGCTTAAGATTCCCTGCCTCATCGAGATGCTTGGTCACATCTTGGCGAGTCACGACGACCAAGTTCTCAACGTCGCTGCGAAGGCCTGTAACGCCGTATTTCACAAGCAGCGCAAGTGTCTGCCCATTCAGATCACCGAAGTCCTTGATCATGGTCTCGAGATCTTTAAAGGTCTGCTTCGTCGTTTCTTCGAGGGTGCCATCACCCAAGCGTTTTTTCATGAAGGCATAGTGGGCTTTTTCGTTCATGAGTTCGTCCTTACTCATGCGGTCGAAGTAGTGATACGTCTCCGGAAGCATGCTCTTCTCGGATCCCACAAGTTCTCTCAACTTCGTCAGGATCGCAATCGCCTCTTCCTGTTGTTGAACTTCATTGACGAGCTGGTTGAACTTGATTTCGAGTTCATATGCGCGAAGGACGCTGGTCGTTAGTTTTCCATCCTCAGTCACTTTAGCGGCAAACTCGAGTTCTTTCGCAGTTCGCTCCGCGTTTCGAACGTTACTCACACGCCAGAAACGACCGCGCCAGCCGTATTTTCTCTTCAGGT
>CAYOJT010000056.1:10673-11886 GCA_964404365.1 uncultured Bacteriovoracaceae bacterium | reverse complement strand
GGGCTGGCTGGCCGTTAAGTTTGAAGAGCGTCGCTTTGTCGTAGGTGTTTGCGCTTAAGAGAGGAAATTTTCTGCCTGCCAGGATTTTTTTCAAAGCCCCACGTGGATCTTGATCAGGCGAATTTGGAGTCACTTGATCGATTAACCATCCGGATGGACCAAAATCGTAATCGTGGTTACCCGGAATGATCGCATCGTATCCGGCTTCATCCATCAGCTTGAAAACAAGATCCCCTTCCGAAAAGTTTGAGAGGAGCGTTCCTTGGAATTGATCGCCTCCATCAACGAGTACGGTGCCCGCACAGGCGTCTGTGTACTTTGCACGAATTCCCTCGCGGATGGCGCGAGTTGCGCCTACCCAAAACGCCATTCCACCGATGTCTTGCTTTTTCCCTTTATGGAATCCCGCTTCGACTCCGCCGTGAATGTCATTCGTTGAAAGGATGGTGATGAGTTTCTCGTCAGTTCCCAATCCGTAGTTCGCGCAGTTGGCGGCTGGATCTTCGGTAGGCTTCGGAGCCGTCTGAATTTTTTCGGTTGGGCGAATGGGTTTAAATCCCATTTTTTCGGTTCGCTGTTTACAGCCAGAAAACTGCGAAACCATCGCCGCTAGAAAAACGATGCTCAAACCCCGATTGAGAGCCCCAAATCTTTGATTCATCATGCGCCTATCCCTTTGGGCGCAATGTAGGTAATTAGCCGGGGCGAGTCAAATCAAAGTAGGGTATTTTTTATGTCATAACCTATTGATATTTAAGGATTATAATTGATATCCCTGCACCAAGCGACGCGGAATTCGAAGCCTCTGAAATCAGGTCAGTTTTACTCGGCTGAGTTGAAAGTGAACTCGATACGACCCGAGTTTCCGGTCGAAGTCGGAGTGCGACCGTCGATCTTTCGCTTCAATACGCTCGTGTGAATTCGATCTTCTTCCACGAGTTTATGGTCCACGAGATAGCGCGCTACTGAAACTGCGCGCGATACCTGGAACTCGTAAGTTCCAGTCTCGCCGTCCTTGAACGATCCTTTGATCCCGATCTTTCCACCGCCGTTATTTCGCGCAAGTTTCCCAATCTTCGAGAAGATGCGTGCGGCATCAGGTTTCCACTCTTCAGCGGAGCCTGGTTTAAAGAGATCATCCTCTGCGACCGAGAACTTCATCACTTCAACGGTGATCTTGTCGCCGGAACTCATAAGTTTCGTCATGACTTCA
>CAYOJT010000056.1:6872-10663 GCA_964404365.1 uncultured Bacteriovoracaceae bacterium | reverse complement strand
CTTCCGCATTGGTCGTATTTTCGAGGATCGGCTTTGAAGGATTTTTCACGAGTTGTTCGGGAACATCGCCATCCGCACCTTTCAGGACGCTTTCGCCTGCTCCGGTACGGTCTCCCAGGGGGATGTTTTCCTTACTACTCATGTCTAATCGTAAAACAGAGGTTGGGTTATTGAAGTATTGCTGGATGGCGGCTTTGGTTTCCTCATCGGAACCCAAGAGCCACATCACAAGGAAGAATGCCATCATCGCGGTCACGAAGTCGGCATACGCCACCTTCCATGCACCGCCGTGGGCTCCGTGCCCATGGCCTTTCTTCTTCTTGATTATAATCGGTTGCGACTTATCAGCAGCCACGACCTGTCTCCTTTTCAATCACAGCAAAATTGACGGACAGAACAACGAACCTTACCAAAACCCTGGCCCAGCCAGGAGAACTCAGGCACTTGGTGATTATGCGGCCTGAGCTCCACCTTTACCGACTGACGACGAAGCCTTATCGACTTCTTCGAAACTCGGACGAACTTCTGGTGGAATTGAACGACGAGCAAACTCGATACAAACTTTAGGTGAGGCATCTTTTGCGAACGCAACAAGAGCTGCCTTAATCACGCTCAACATCGAACCGGCATCCGCGATTTGGGATTCGAGCTTCGATGAAAGCGGTTGGAGGTAACCGTAGGAAATCAAGATACCCAAGAAGGTTCCGACGAGAGCGGCTGCGACGGAGTGACCGATGACTTCTTTACCTTCACTGAGTTTACCCATCGTTTGAACGACCCCAAGAACGGCAGCGACGATCCCGAGACCCGGCATCGCATCCCCGATTTTCGAAACGAGGGCTGGAACTTTTAATTCAGCGTTGTGTACGGCTTCCATGTCCTTGTCCATCAAGTCCTCTAAGTCGTACGGCGACATCGGTGACGAGATTTGGACTTTCAAAGTATCGGTCATGAAATGAAGCGCATGGTGGTTAGCGACCACGCTTGGATACTTTTTGAAGATCTCAGAAGCTTCAGGTTTCTCGATGTGTGCTTCGAGCGAAAGTGGATTTCCTTTCGCGGTCTTAATAATTTCGTAAAGGCACATGAGCGTCGCGATGTATTCTTCGCGTGTCGTCTTCTTGCCTTTTAAAACGCCTTGGATTTGGTGCGCGATCTCTTTCATGAGTGCGGGACTAGCGGAGATCAACATCGATCCAGCGGCGGCGCCGCAGATGATGACGACCTCGGCAGGCTGCCAGAGGACGGCAAGGTTTCCGCCGTGTGCGGCGAAGGCGCCAAACACGCAAATACTGACGACTATTCCACCTAGTATGACAAGCATGTGCGAAAGCCCTACTCTTTCTTCTGTATACTTTTCGATCAGTGGCGACTAAAAGTTGAGCAATCTGAACAGGATTATGACAGTTTGTTGACGCTATGACAAATACTTAATACTTTCATGCAGTTAGATAAAATTATTCTGAAGCCGAATTTCATAAACTGTTAAGTCGGCAGACGCCCAATTCCAGCCTTTAAGCCCTAACTCCCCCCAATCCAGCCTGTGAAAAACACACTATAATAGAGAAATGACCCTCTCCCGTTCCCACGCGCTGCTTTGGAGCTTACGCATCGGATTGCTCGAAGCGTGCTCGTGGATTGGAATCCAATTCGGCGATTACTTCCACGCGGACGTCGCACGCGCCTCGCGCGCTTATCCGGTTGCGATCTGGGGCGGAGTGTTTGGATCGATTGCGTTTTGGATCGCGCTCAAAGTGATTCGTATTCCAGGTGAACGTCGTTTTGATTTTTGGCCGATGCTGTTTTGGGGCGCGCTCCTGATGGAGGCGCTTTGGGGTTGTCAGAATTTACTCTGGCCCCTCTTTAAAATCATTCTTCCGAACTTCGAGGTGCGGTTTTGGATTTGGGCATGGTTTGCGTCCGTACTAGGCGCATTCCTTGTGATTCAGACCTATTTCATTTTCGTGCGTCTAGGAATCAATCGCCTTCTCATTAAATGGCAAGATCCAGGTGATCGGAAAAAAGCTGAACTCAAGTCACGCCCGTCACTCCTCTACCTCATACCGTTTGGATTTTATGAAGCGCTCTTTGGCTACGTTACCCTTCGCGCGGTTTCGGTCGCGTGGTCTAAAGCAAATCCGCTCCAAGGGTTTTTAGTGTGGTTTGGGACAGGCTTCACGCTTTCTTGGATTATGATTCAACTCGCGCAAAAGTTTTTAGAATCGCGCGCCGCTTCGGCCCGATCAGTGAAATAACAAAGCGACCACTGCGGGAATATAGAAGACCGCAAAAACCGTGCTCGCTAAAACCGATAGAGCTGCCTTTTCTGGCTCTGTTTTTAGCATAACCGAAAACGCAACGGCATTAGCAGCAAGTGGGCAGCAAGAAATAAGAATCATCATCTGATGCACTCTCGAATCAAAAACATGAAGCATAGACTGATCGAGAAAAATAAAAGCCGCCGCAAAGACTGGCCAAACAAGAAACTTCGCAAAGAAGAGCGTTCCGATAAACTTCCAGTCCATTTTCCAAGACTTCACTTCGGCGACACCCATTCCGACGATCATCATCCCTAAAACGGTGTACGCCCCACGAAATGAAGTACTGAAATCAATGAGTGGCTGCGAGAGCTTCAACCCCAGAAGATTCAAAGGGATCGCAAGCGAAAAGGCGTAGAAAGCAGGAAGGCGAAGTAGGCGCTGGATCGCTTCTTTAGCCGTAAAATTTCCACGTGCTAAGACATAGAATCCGTAGGTGTTTTCAAAAAGGAGAAAGCCCAGGATAAAAAGCATATAGAGCCCTGTCACTTCACTCCCAAAAATCGCAATCGCAACGGGTAATCCGAAATACCCTGTATTCGCGTTTCCTGATGAAAAACCAATGAGGTTCGGAAGTGGGCTTGGGAAAAAGTACTGACTGCCCTTATAAAAAAGAAAACAAATGAGACACCCTGCCGCCATAAACCCAAAAGGTACTGCGATGTATTCAGCCTTCAATTCGATTTGGAGAATGTTCGAAAACATCACAATCGGCGCGACCATGTAGATCACGAGTTTTGCGATCGATTCACGATCGAGCTCAAGCTTTCGTCGCGCGAAAATTCCAGCCGCGACGAGAAAGAGGAGGGGGATCATGCGGAGAACGAGGGTCTCGAAGATTTGCATATTTACTCTCTCAGATTAACGGATTTCCGCCTACCACCCCAAGCTTTATCGAACAAACACGCTTACTTGATGCGTCGCGTTTTATTCGTCCTAATTTCGGACTCTCCCATGACTCTCTTCCACCTCCATGCTACGTTCCGCCCGCATGAAAAACCGGATCATTTTCTCGGCTTGGGTCTTCCTGAGCCTTTCGTCCAGCGCTTATGCCACCGATTGGAAACAGCCTTCTGTGGGTTGTATTGAAGACTTCGCGGCTCGCGGAGTTCCTTGCTTAGATCTTTCTACAGTTTCCAATCCACAGACGGAGTGGCCAGCGGGTTTAAGCGCAGAAGAGAAAACCAAATGGCAAAACGAATGGCGTTTTGATCTCAGCGTCTGCCGCGCACGCGAAGTTTTAAAACGCGAAAAAGAAAAGCCAGGTTCCTTCTCCGCGTCAACGGTTTATCTTTCTTACATGAAGACGGGAGCTGGAAATCAAACGGCTCTCAAGATTCGCGCGATCTATAACGAGACTGAAGCACTCAACATGCCTCCCCAGATTCTATTTGGGGCTCTTTCTCAAGAAAGCCTACTCTCCGATATCGGAATTGAGCCGGATGGAAACAATTATTCTTGCGGGATTGCACA
>CAYOJT010000056.1:0-6862 GCA_964404365.1 uncultured Bacteriovoracaceae bacterium | reverse complement strand
CGCTCCATGAATATGCTGAGCGAAGGCGAGCAGGCTCTCTTGGGTTGGCCGGCTGGCGTGACCTGCAATGAAGCGACTATTCCAACGACAATCGTCGCTCCGTTTTATGAATGGGCTCAGAAGAAATTAAACGGTCGCGCTTCTTATGAATTAATCGGAGACGACTATAAAGATATCGCACTGAACGACGTGATCGGAAAATTTCCGATCGGGAATGCTTCTCTCCAAGAGAAACGTTTCCTCGCGACGAAATCATTCGTCATGAACTGCCAGAACCCTTCGCTTGCCATTCAAGCGAAAGCTCGTGAATTGAACCACCTCTATCAAACGTACGTACCTGAATCACTGCGACTTCAGGAACATTACGGAGACGGCGAAACGTTCTCGCGTACTTGTGACGGTCGCGCATACACAGCGACGACCTATCCCCTCCAAACCGCATGGCTTCTCGCTGTCGGGATGTATAATGCCGGCGCAAAGGTCACAAAAATCATTCAGCACTATTACAGCTACAGTCGTGAAGCCGTCGAAAATGGTTCGGCCTGGGTTGGGTTAAAACCGACTAATCTCGTTGAGGCTTTTCACTGGGGTGGAAAATATAATTCTGCGGATGAGCGCGTCTATTTCACAGATGCGTTCGGGAGCGAGGATTCTCAAGCTTGGTTTAAAAGCTGCGTCCTTCAGCGCCATATTGCGCGAGTGGCTCAATACTCGACTATCCCTGGCCAAACGACGCTTGTGTCACTTGAGCAAGAACCCTGCAAGCGTGGCCCGGCGCCCGCATATCGACAAAATTCGAGCGGTAAAAAGTAGTCAATTCGAGCGATCAGAGAGAGACTCCCATTCGTGAGCGAAACTTTTGAAACCACAGCAATCGTATTACGAGTCGTTCCCTACGAGGAACGTCACCGTGTAGTGACCGCGCTCACAGATACCCATGGGAAGATTTCTGCGCTTGCGCGAAATTCGATTCAATCTCGACGTTTTGGCGGATGTTTAGAGCCCTTTACGGCTTCGACCTGGCGAATCGCCGAGCGCCAAGGCGCAGAATTATTTCGTGTTGAAGAAGCGACGATCCGCCGCTCGTTCGAAGGTCTGCGAAAGAACTTCGAGGCCTTGTCGCTTGCGAGCGTCTTCAACGAGCTCATGCTTCGATTGGCACCTGAGCGCGAAGCGGCAGTGGATCTTTTTAAACTTCACTCGAACGCACTTGCAGCGCTTGAGGACTTATCGGATACGGAACTCTCCACACGTGCTACGCTTGCACTTTTAAATTCTTACTTAGGAAAACTATTGCAGTGGAACGGCACGCAGCCACGGTTATTGAGATGTTTTGGATGCGACAAAAGCATCCTCGATTTCTCAGGCGATACTCGGCTACGCTGTCACATTTCCATGGCGCTCTGGACTTGTCCCGATTGTAGGGGTGTAAAGCCAGATACGGCGGACGATTACGCGCCCGGATTTCAGCATCGATTTTTTGAGGCGACGCAAACGGCGCTTGGAGATTTCTATTTGGGTCTCACGACTCCGATTCGGAAAATCCCAGAAACGCTTGCTGGTGATGAGGAAGATCAGAAGCTCCTCTTTCGATTACTCGAGTCGCTCCTGATCTACCACGTCCCTGGTTTTGATCGAACCCCCCTGCGCGGGTTGAAATTCATCCCCGGCGCTGGGAGTTTGATCTCCGAAAGTTCGCTTTCAATTTAAGGGGTCTGTCCAACGCGCCTAGCGAGCCGGAAAACAAATCTCATCCGGGGTTGTTCCACCCTTACAGCCCGCGAAGTCGATGGATTTGATGAGCGGGAGTTCTACAGTCCGAAAATTGGTAGTGACTTCTACGGCGCGAATGCATCCATACCAATTCTCGTACTTAAAACTAATGCCAGGTGCCGTCATCAGTCCGGTCATGTGACCATCCCAGACGCTTGCGAGAGTCTTAAATTGGCTTTGAAGCTGTATTACTCCGTCTGAATCAATACGCTGAACCGTTGCGACCTGCTCCTTCGGAGAAACAGTTACCTTGAGAGTCTCGCCATCTCTCATTTTTGTTTCACAAACTATTGCCGCTTGAGCGGACGTTACAACTGACAAAAGTGCTATAAACAAGGGTTGATATTTCATAATTACTCCTAAGTTAGATCGTCTTCGCCATAAGTATTCTCTTTTCAGGTCATTCAAACCTGTGAAACTTGTAACGCATCGCGACTTAGAAGACCTCCCGCGTTTTTTTATTTATGAGGCCGATTCTTATTTTTTTAGTTAAGTGAAAACGCACGAGCTGAAAGTAGCGATTTTTGAATTCCACATCGCGAGAGGACTCTCGAAACTTCAGAATTCATCAGCAAGTATTTTTTCGGCGGCAGCTACCAAGTCCTCGACTACGACCGCGCCGATATCGAGAGAAACACGCTCATCCGAACTACCGTGACCCGTGCGAACGAGAATGGATGCTTTTACTCGAGCATTTTTTCCGCACTCGATATCTGTGACTTTATCCCCAATCATGTAGCTTTGGGACAGATCGATCGAGTATCGCTTCGCAGGGCGAACAATCAAAGTGGGTTTTGGTTTTCGGCATTCGCAGTTTTCATCGGGGTGATGAAAGCAAAGTTCATAATGTGAAATTTTCACCCCGTCGCGAGCCAATAATTCATCTAATCGTTCATGAATTCGCGCGATTTGAGCTGTCGTGATGAGGCCGCGTGCGACGCCGGACTGATTTGAGATAACAATGAGTTCATACCCGGCCTTCTGAAGACGAGCGAGCGCAGCCCCAACGCCTGGGTAAAGCTCGAGCTTCTCCGGATCATTTAAATAACCTGGATCAATATTGATCGTTCCATCGCGATCTAAGAAAACGGCTTTCTTCTTTTCGTTCAACTTCTTTTCCCAAGCCCAAGCCGTAGAAATAATCCAACCCAGAGAGTTCGCATGTGTCGTGAATTCGAGTTCTTTCTTCGCCAAGCGAGAATTCGCAACCAACTTCGGCGGATCCCCTGCGCGACGAGGTTCTTCTAGGGCAGGGATGGGCTGTTTTGTTTCTTTTCGACAGGTTTCTAAAATTTCTAGAACCGAGAACCCGGACTCGCTTCCTAAGTTAAAGGCTTCGAATTTCCCGCCATCCGCTGATTGGAGCATCCGATTCATTGCGGCTTCGTGAGCGCGGGCAAGATCCCAAACGTGGATGTAATCTCGAACGCAGGTGCCATCCTTGGTCGGATAATCATTACCGAAGATCTTAAGCTGATTTTTTCCAAGCGCCGCTTTCAAAACATTCGGAATGAGATGCGTTTCCGGTTCGTGATGTTCTCCTACGCGTAATTTCGGATCGGCCCCAGACGCGTTGAAATAGCGAAGGGCCACCGATTTCAGGCCATGCCTTCCGGCGTAGTCTTCTAAAATTTTTTCTACTTCTAGCTTCGTTTCGCCATATGGATTGATCGGCTTTTTAGGAAGCGACTCATCCATGGTCTTGTCACCGGGATCGCCGAAAATCGCGCAGGTCGAAGAGAACACGAAACGCTTTACCCCTGCCGCAATCATCGCGTCGAGAAGGAGTCGGGTCTGATCTACGTTATTTTCCCAATAGAGCTCCGGGTACTTCACGGACTCCGAAACAATGGACTTTGCGGCAAAATGGAAAACCGCATCGAACTTCTCCCGCTTTAATAGCGGCTCCACTACGTCGCGATCTCCCGCGCGAGCTTCGATGAAATGCGGAGTCAAAACGGAACGGCGATGACCTGTGGATAAATCGTCGAGGACCCAAACCTCGTGGCCTTGGTCGATGAGAAAAGCGCTAACGCTCCCTCCCACATAGCCTGCTCCGCCGACGACGAGAACCTTTGCCATGGTTAAAAGGATAACATACGATCAAACCACGATTCCATGAAATCTCTTTGGAAACTCAAGCCTTACCTAAGGCCACATTTAAAATTACTCGTGATCGGCGCGTTACTCGCGATCCCGCTGGCTGCTGTACGATTTAGCCCTATTCCACTCATTCAGAAGTTGATCGATGAACTTTTAAAATCACAGGATCGATCGAAGCTTGTCACCTTCCCACTCCTCATTCTTGGAATCTACGCACTGAATTTCGTGATTCGTTTTTTCCACAACTACTGTGTTCGCGTCGCGGTCGCGAAGGTGAATCAAACCGTTAAGAACAAACTGTACGACCACGTGATGAGTCTCTCGGCGGACTACTTCACTGCTCAGAGCACCGGGACGCTCATGTCTCGCGTAGGAGTCGATACGAACCAAATCGATCAAGGGATTTCCCAAATCAACGTCCTCATCCGTGAACCCTTTCAGCTGCTTTTTCTTCTGGGCTACACGTTCTATGTGAATTGGAAACTCACGCTCGTCACTCTCGTGATTTTTCCACTACTAGCGATCGTTTTTTCTAAATCCAGCAAAGCGCTGAAACGCTATGTTCATCGAATTAACGAACAACAAGCTGAGATCTTCTCAATCCTTCAAGAGAGCTTCGTCGGGATTCGGATCATCAAGACCTTCCGCTTGGAAGCATACGTTCAGAAAAAGTATTATGAGCGAAGCGAAATCTTCACGAAGAACCTCATTAAGACTGCGATCCTCGAAGAAACCTCCCACCCAGCGGTGGAATTCATTAGTGCGATCGCCATCGCCTTCCTCGTCTATTTCGGTGGAAAAGAAGTCCTCGATGGTCACATGACCTCAGGTCAACTCATCGGATTTTTCGGCGCCTTCGCATACATGCAAAGCCCCATCCGCGATCTGAACGGAATGAATATGAAACTCAGCACTGCCGCCGCAGCCTGCGAGCGCGTGATGGATTTGTTTTCGTGGAAATCGAATCTGATCGAAAAGGAAAACCCTGCTCCTAAGAAAACTTTCGACTCTAAAATTTCACTGGAAGACGTGCGTTTCGCCTATCCCGATGCAAAAGATCGTGAAGTTTTGAGAGGTGTTTCTTTCGACCTGCAAAAAGGAAAAACTGTCGCACTCGTCGGCGCAAGTGGCGCTGGTAAGAGTTCCCTAGTAAATCTGCTCCCGCGACTCTTTGATGTTACGGGTGGCGCTATTAAAATTGACGGGCGTGATATTCGCGATTTAAGCCTCGCTGACCTTCGCTCTCTGATTTCGGTCGTGAGTCAGGATGTCTTTCTTTTTAACGATACGATCGAAGAAAATATTCGTTGTGGAAAACTCGGCGCGACTGAAGAAGAAATACGTCGCGCGGCTCGCGAGGCCCACGCGGATGATTTCATATCGAAAGCTCCAGACGGCTATCAATCGAGGATTGGAGACCGGGGACAGAAGTTATCAGGAGGAGAACGTCAGAGACTTTCGATTGCCCGCGCATTTCTGAGAGAAAGTCCCATTCTCATTTTAGATGAGGCAACCTCCGCGCTCGACAATGCGTCTGAAAAGGCAGTCCAATCAGCGCTTGAGAAGCTCATGCAGAATCGCACCACGATCGTAATCGCGCATCGACTCTCCACCATTCGGCACGCCGACGAGATCCTCGTCATGAAAAATGGTCAGATCATTGAACGCGGAACCCATGACAGTCTCGCAAGTCGGTCAGGCGAATATGCTCACTTCCTAAAAATGGCTGAACACCAAGGGGCACACACATGAGCGCGTGGAACTCGGTCCTCCAAGGACTGCATTCCGCACTCATCGATGAGTTGAACCACATTTATCCAGATGAGAAACCTGAGCTGGGTCTTCCTTCCCGTCACCAGGGATTTCATGCATCGAAAAACGCGACCCACGCCTGCCTTGCACGCGTCACCGTGAGCGAAGGATTCGGTTTGGCTCTGCTTGGTTTTGCGTCGCAGCAAAAACCCGAGGACGTTCAAGCCGTTTTCAAAGCGGTGATCGAGCGCGCTCTGAAGAACGAATTTCCACGTCGGAATATCGTTCCTCAATTCGGGAAAATGCAGAATTTCGCGGTAAAAAGCCCACCATCCGACATGCCTCAAATTCAAATGGTCATCTGGCTGCCCATCTCTGTCAGCTTGAAAAATCAAACGCTGATCTTTGATCTCGGCGTCGCAGTCTAGCGCAAAGCATTACCAAAAGTTTTTTTTGGATTTTCAGTTCGAGTGTGATGAATCCAATTCCGGTTGTTCGTAAACGGATCGGGGAGATGATGAGATGATTAAGGCTTTTGCTTTATTCTATACACTGCTTTTTTATTTAAGCGCAGGCGCTTCGGAAACACCGGAGTCGAATTACTATCCTAAGTACGGTCCAGAAATTACTCTCCTTCAGCGCGACCCAAGTTTCATCCGAACCCATGAGGCACCCGATTACTGGGCTCTTTCTCCTTATTACTCTGGCCAACACACAGACAGCTCCTGTTCGGTCGCAACTGCTGCAATGATCGTCAACGGTGCCCGAAAAGACTGGAATTTCGCGAATACCGAACACATGGCGATCGAAGAAGAACTCCTCGCGCGGACAGGTGACACCAAATGGACTGAGTCCACGCGCCCTGGTGGAAAAGGTTACGGGCTTGAATCACTCGGAAAAGCTCTCGAAGCTTATGGCGTAAAAAAATATCGCATCGAAATGTTCTCTACTCCCGATGAGTCTCTCCTCAACTACGATCGGATGATGGAAAACCTCCGTGAAAACGAGAAGAGCGGAAATAACTTCATTGCGATCAACTTTGTCCAAGGGATCGCGACGGGCGATGCTCTCTTTGGTCACTGGGCTGTTATTGGCGCCTACGACGACGTGAAGGATCGTGTCTTGATCTTAGATCCTGATCGCGATTGGTATGAGCCTTATTGGATTTCTACGAAGACGCTCCTCAAGGCTATGGCGTTTCCGCACAAGGGTTTCACGCGCGATCCGCCATCGC
>CAYOJT010000055.1:0-11903 GCA_964404365.1 uncultured Bacteriovoracaceae bacterium | reverse complement strand
GAAGATACAGAAGCTTTACGCATTCACCGCGCGAAGATAGCGCCCACATGACTCGCATTTTCCACATGCGACTTCACCCGAATAGTAACAAGACCAAACCGAGTCGAATGGAAACGGACGAGATAATCCGCGGATTTCCCGCACGATTTCACGTTTATCCATCTCGGTCGTGTAACAGAACACTTCCACTCCATTCGCAGTGGAATACGAAAGTGCACCGGTTGCGGCTTTCAGGAAGGCTGCGGAGTTATCCGGGAATGTGGTCGCCTCTTCACGGTTAAAACCGACGATGACTCGCTTCGCTCCCACGCGCTCGGCGTACGCGGATGCGATATTGATCAGGACACCATTTCGGTTCGGTACCCAAACGGCACGCGCAGACTCTGTAATGGTTTTCATTTCATCGAGCTGATTTTGCTTTAAATGAGGCACGGCTTGGGAAGCGTCTGTGAGGGAACTCCCCCCCATTCGTCCGAGCCACTGAATTTCCACGCGCTCCAGGCGAACACCGTAGTATTCGGCAAGACGTTTCGAAGCGAGCCATTCTGAGGCTTCAGCGCGCTGACCATAATCGGCGTGAAGACAGAGCACGACCGAGTCGCGCTCAGCGGCGATTGCGAGGTTAGCGGAGGAATCAAGGCCGCCTGAGAGTAGGACGACGCTCGGAGTTTTCTGCGACAAAGTGCCCATTTGGGCCTTTCTTTAACGCTGCTTCGAGCTTTTTTGCACCCGAAAAGCGCGCTTCGTAAAAACGCCACTGCTCTACGCCGCGTGTGACATCTTGGTAGTATTTAAGCGTCGCGCGGGGCTTAAAGCCTGGGCGCGAAAGCATGCGATTTAACTTCGCAGGGCCCATATTATAGGCCGCGAGCGCATAGTAAGGATGCATTCCATCGTAGCGGTTTAAAAGTTCCTTCAGATAGAGGATCCCGATTTCCAGGTTCTTCACCGGATCAAAAAGCTCCGCCCTCGTGCCGCCGAATTCAACGCCGTAGCGACCGGCGACGGCGATCGCGGTCGCTGGCATCACCTGCATGAGGCCCACTGCCCCCACCCGGCTTAAAGCGCGGGGCTTGAAGGTCGACTCCACATGAATGACGGAGAGGACGAAGGCTGGGTCTATGCGATGGCGTTCAGAGAGGACCATCAGAGCGCGAGCCAGTCGCGCGGCCTCTCCTTTATGCGCGGCGGGGAGCTGATCCGAAAAAATGGTGAACACGCGATTTTCTGAAATCCGACGTCCAGGGTGGATCCCCCAGGCCTCGGCCTTAGTGAACGCACCCAGTCCAACTAGGAGCGCGAGAAATGCGAAACCCCACAAAGCGGGGGTGATGGTTTTCTTCCAGTTCTTCATTTGAGAGAAGGAGGCCTTACCAGGCAGAGGGGTAGCTCTGTCAAAGCCACGGCGCGCTGCTTCCTGAGTGAAAACCTCTGTGAGTCGCGGCCTAGAAGTCGATTTTCTCGCCGTCGAGTTCGAGATTCATGGAATAGGCGTCTTCACCATTCGAGTAAAAACCCTTTCGTAACTGGGTGATGGTGAATCCGGATCTTTGATACAGAGCAATCGCAGGAAGGTTCGATTTACGGACATCTAAGATCAGGCGCTTCGCGTTTTTCGCAAGCGCAGCGCGCACGACGTACTGCAACATTTTTTTAGCATAACCAAGACCACGAGCCGAGAGAGCAACGGCAATATTTAAGATTTCAAAACTTTCGCCCATTTCCCAGAAAACGACGTACCCGAAAATTTCAGAGTCGCTCTCGTCATCGGTCAGAACCCAAACCTGCGAATAGGGTTTATCCATCTCGCCCTTGAAGTGACCTTGAGTCCAAGGCGCGACGTGAACCGCATGCTCTATAGAGAGAACACGTGGGAGGTCGGCCTCGATCATGGGTCGAAGGGATACGGCGGTCGTCGAATCTGGGGCAGCGCTCATCGTTATTTGCCCTACTCTCATGGTTAGGAAGTCTGGAAAACAAAAATTTAGTGGAATTCAGACCTCGAAACGCTACGAAATCTCTTTGGGTTTTGATAGCTTAGGCAGAGCTATGAGTTCACAATCCCCGAAGGTTCACGACGATTTCCTAGAGCCCGAAATTCACTCGAAAGTGGATACCATGCGCCACTCGTGCGCGCACGTGATGGCCCACGCGATCAGTAAGGTTTGGCCAAAAGCGCGCTTCGGCATCGGCCCGACGATTGAAAATGGTTTCTACTACGACATCGATATTGAGGGCGTGAAGCTCACGCCGGAAGATCTCCCGAAAATCGAAAACGTGATGAAGAACGTGATCAAAGAAAATCACGCCTTCGTTCGAAAAGAGCACGACATCGATCAGGCGATCGCGCACTTCAAGTCGATCGGTCAAAACTATAAGGTCGAAATCATTTCGGACCTGAAAGCAAAAGGCGAAACGAAAGTTTCAACCTACGTGGAAGGTGAATTCGAAGATCTCTGCCGTGGTCCGCACGTTGTGAAATCGGGTGAAATCGGATCCGCATTCAAACTGACCCACGTCGCAGGCGCGTACTGGCGTGGAAAAGAAACGAACCCGATGCTCACTCGGATCTACGGCGTTCTTTTCGAAACTCAGGCTGAACTCGACGAGTACATGCACTTCCAAGAGGAAGCGAAAAAACGCGATCACCGGAAGCTCGGAAAAGAACTCGATCTTTTCTCCTTTATTCCTGAAGCTCCGGCCTCCCCTTTCTTTCATCCAAAAGGAACGACGATCTATAATCGACTCGTTCAATTCATGCGGGACCTCTACGTCCCCTATGGCTACACGGAAGTGATCACACCACAGATCATGGACGTATCGCTTTGGAAGACATCAGGTCACTACGACAACTACGTCGAAAACATGTACTTCACGGAGATCGATGAGCGTCAGTTCGCGGTGAAGCCGATGAACTGCCCCGCCCACACCTTCATCTACTCCTCGAATTTACGCTCCTACCGAGACCTCCCTCTTCGGATCGTCGATTTCGGTCGGCTTCATCGCTATGAAAAATCCGGCGTTACGGCCGGCCTTACTCGGGTTCGCACCTTCTGCCAAGACGATGGACATATTTTCTGTACGCCGGAACAGATTGAGGCCGAAATCCTTCGCGTGATGGACTTACTTACGAAAGTTTACGAATTCCTCGAATTCAAAGACTTCGAAATCGCGCTTTCTACTCGCCCTGAAAAACGAGTTGGCTCGGATGAACTTTGGGATACAGCCGAAAACGGACTCAAGGCCGTTCTCGATAAGATCGGCAGAAAATACTTCATCAACGCAGGCGACGGCGCGTTCTACGGTCCGAAAATCGATTTCCGCGTTTCGGATGCGCTGAAACGAAAACACCAGCTCGCTACGATTCAGCTCGATTTCAACTTGGCGGCTCGCTTTAAATGCGAATACAAAGCTGCGGATAACTCTTCTCAAACTCCAGTGGTCATTCACCGCGCGATTTTGGGTTCACTTGAGCGATTCATCGGTGTGTTCATCGAGCACGTAGCCGGAGCTTTCCCCTTCTGGTTAGCTCCCGTTCAGGCTCGAATTGTTCCAATTAAAGATGCACATAATGATTACGCTCGCGAATTCGCGCGAGAACTCACGAAGCTTGGTCTTCGCGTTGAAGTGGACGATCGAAATGAATCGATGGGCTTAAAAACTCGCGAAGCTCAAATGCAGAAAATTCCATTCTCGCTTGCAGCCGGTGATCGCGAGATCGCGGGCGGACAGTTTGCTGTTCGTAAATACGGCGAGAAAGACAACAAGGTCATGACCAAAGCCGAAATTTTAGCCCTCTTCCAAGAGCTGAACTACGCCCCGCTTAAAGTCAGGGATTCGGTCTCAGTTTAATGGGGATCGGCTAATGGGAACCTCAAAAATCCGAAACAAACAGGCCGTCATCTTCGATGTGATGTACGGATTTATCCCCATCACGCCTTGGGAAGAGAAGATCATCAATTCTCCCTTCTTCCAGCGTCTCCGGTGGATTAAGCAGCTCGGATTCGCGAATTACATTTTCCCAGGCGCGGAACATAATCGCTTCGCCCACGTCATCGGCGTCATGCACTCCATGGACCAGATGCTCCGGGGACTGGGGCTTGCGGTATCGGATGAGGAACTTTTCAACCCTCAATCCCGCTCGCCTGAAGCCATGCTTCATAAAAGCCTCCGAATTTCGGCACTCCTCCACGATCTCGGCACATTTCCTCTCTCCCACGCTGTTGAATACGCGTACATGCGGCATGGGAACGCGAAAACCGAACGAAAAGCAAAAGGCGGTCAAACAAAAGCCGCAAAAGAACTCGTCAATAACCACGAGCACCTGGGCGCTTTCATCATCAAGAACACGCGCTACAAGGGTGGCCTGACTCAGATTCTTGAAGATTACGGTTTCGATGTTCAGCAAATTTCAAAAATCATTAAAGGCGAATCGCCGTGGCTAATCGCAAACCAGCTCATGCACTCGGATCTCGACGCCGATCGCATGGACTACCTTCTTCGGGATGCTCACTATACCGGAATCAAATACGGTCAATTTGACCGAGATTACATTCTCGCAAATCTCACAACCTACGATGCGGGCGATGGACTCACCGCTTTCGGTGTTCGTGAAAATGCTTCGCACGCGGTCGAAGACTTTCTGATTGCGCGTTTCTCTTGGTACTCGCAGGTGATTAAAAACCCGGCTTCCGCAAAATTCGACATCATGTCGTCTCACGTAGCGAAGTCCTACCTCGAGCACAACGTCATGTTCCAGTTTCATGACCTCCTCACCATGATTGAGGAGCGCGATGAACGTTTCTTCTGGTGGAACGACCTCTACTTCATGAACAAGCTTCAAGAAGTGCGCTTTAAGAATCTCATCAAGGACAAGCGCACCCAAGAGCTGACTGAAATGTTAATGTACCGAAAGGCTCCAAAGACTCTTCATCACCCAGCCTTCGCTCACCGAATTCTTCTCGATAATCCAGAAGAAAAAGCCATGAATGTGAAGCGAATGAAAGCTGCGGTTGAGGAAATTGAGTCGGTTATTAAGAAGAACGGCACGGGCCGCGAATGGATCTTAGTCGACCTTCCTGAGAAGGATGTTGTTTTCACAAAAGGCATGCGCGCGATCACTCGCTCGAAGCCTGGAGCGAAACTCTATCAAGAGCGCGATCCCGTTCGGGTCGTGGATCGAAAAGGAAAGCCTCATCTACTCGTCGAGCGATCGAATTCGCTCATGAAGGTTTTATCGGGATATATGAATTTCGTTCCGAGTGTTTACGCTTCTGAAAGCGCACTTGAGTTACTCAAGAAGAAGAAGATCATCGAGTAAACCTAGTTGATAAAGTTCGTGTATTGACCGGCGTGATGGGTGCTGTTCTCGCAGCGAATCTGCCATGTGGTTTTTAGTTTTTCCGATAGGCCTCGGTCACCAAACCATTCCACTAGGTCGTTAAAACTGGCGAATGCTGTGGGTGTATCTTTTCCATCGATGTATTTATAGGGCTTACGGAGCGCTCGATTCACGCTAGGCGTAGAGCCTTCGCTTAACGGATTCCAGAAGTCGATCGGTGCATAATTTTCGACCATACTCTGATGGATGAGATACTGAAGGTGGCCCTCCTGGTTCGAACCGATCGACACCGACTTTACGGAGATCCCTTTCGATTCCAGTCTCTGAACGACGAGCGATTTCAGACTCCCGCCGAATGAGAAGAGCTGTGTATCGAATGTTTTTGGAAATTTATTATTCAAAAACTCCTCGACCCATTCCCCCGCCCGAGCGATCGAGTTTCCTTGATTCACATAATCAATGACCATCACACGCTTGAAGGTTGCGTCCTTTAGCCTCGGATGAAGGTAGGGTTCCAGTACATAATCCGAAAATTTTTGCTGCGCCTCTGCCAAACTCGACTCCGAAATTGAACTCAGTCCAGACGCTGGTAAAAATATCGCTTCGATTTGATGATTGGCTTCCATGTAGGCCGCAATCAGGCTCGACGAGCGCCCTAAAAAAACAGGTAAGCATTCACTCTTCGGGCAGGCTGCGACGATCTTTTCACTTAACTCTCGGAGTTCCTGAAGCCCTTCGCGACTAAGCTTTGGGTATTTAATGGAATCCCCACAAAACGCGGAAGGTGCGATCATCGCAGCCGCAAGACTCACGCGAAGACTCAAATTTCTGATTTTGACCGCCGTAATTACACGCATCCTAAAATGCTTTTCGGTCGGAAAATAACTCGAGATGAGGGAAAGCGAGAGTGGCGCCAAGGTTTTGGCGCTCAGAACTTAGGACCGTATTTTAGCTCGTTTTCAAGCAGCCTGAGTTCACGCTCAGTCTCTGCGCTCACGACCTCCTTAGCCTTAGGCTTTTTAGGTGGTGGAGGCTCAGTCGCAGCGGCAGTAGCACCAGCATTCACGAGCGCATCACTGCAGTCGCTCAAAGTCTCATAAGTTCCATTTGGAATATTGATTCCATTCACACCAAATCGCGTTGATCCTTTGATCTCTAAGCACTCCGCTCCACCCACCGCGAGCTGGCAGCGTTTTTGGGCGGCGTTTGCGTTCGGTTCATTTCCGTAGCTCCGCATATCTTGTATGCCGGTGCGATCGTCTCGCACACGCACGAGAAAGTCTTGAAACCATTTATTATAAGGATCTTTTACGTTCACGACTTCGCAGTAAATGCGAGCGTGCGCCGAAAACGCGAAGAGTAAAGTCGTAGTCAAAATCAGAGGGTAAAATTTCCTCACGGGCGGCCTCATTTCGCAGAGCCATCTAAGCACCGGATATGCCATCTCTTCGCTCCGATACGAGGCGCTTAAGGAATGAGAGCGTCTAGATTTTAAACAGATGAATGGGATGCAAACTGTTGACCGCGTTGACCAGGTCCCTTCACTCTTAGGGCTGAAAGGCCCTAAAATACTGAAGAATGCCGTCTCGCATCGCCGACGAAATGGAATTCAAACGAGACGGATACTTAAAGGTTTTCCCCTCATAAGCAGCCTCAGCGTCGATCTTCGACATGCGCTCAAACTCATCGACGTGATCGTAGTGCGCGCACTCAAAAAACATCGTCAGTCCGTGAACGGAGCGATTCGTCTGAAACAAATTCCGAGCAAGTACCCCGTCCTCTACCATCACGGTGTTCAAATCCCCATTATCGAAAGGATTCTTAAGGGTCGGGATATTTAAGTTCTTTGAAATCTGATCCACCACGGTTTTCGCCATGACTACAGACTGCTTCCAGCGCCGAATGTCGAGCAGGTGCTTCGTTAAGCGGGCGCGACCATTCCGGGTTCCGAACTCCCCCTTCATCGCGCCGCCTGGAACGTAAACTTCAACATCATTGATGCGCGACTGAAGTTTATTCAATTCAAGTGCATCGAAATGAATGTCGATGAAAAGATCCGGCTTCAATTGATCGATCATGTCGGAGCGTGCATCGAGATCCGCTTGAAGGTAGTGCTGTCGACGATCTCGATCTAAAATCTTAATAATCTCGGGCGCACTCACAATTTCTTTTTTCAGCTGAGACTCGGGCTTCGCGAGAATTTTCTGCATCCAATCCGCGCGCGAGCTCTTATACACAGCCTGAGCAATTTCGTTTTCAGGATTATAGGTCGCAAAATCTCCCGCCACCGGAACGAAGTCTGTCCGAGTGAGCGTCACGAGGGCGCCAAGCTCTGTTAATTCATTCGCAACAAGCATCGCCGTCCAAAGCGTGAGCTGCCCCTCACGAACCGTTTTTCCACCGACAGAGACATATTTTCCGCTCGCCTCGTCCCAGATCCCCGCATCTCCCATATGGCCGGGATCAATGAGGACAGTAAATCCGGTCAGTGGTTTTTTAGCTCCGGCTTTCACGGCAGATGCAATTTTTTCGAGTCGATTGAAGAGATCCGGAGAATCCTCACTTTTCAATGGCGAAAGCTCCACGGAGTATTGAATAGGATTTGAGCCGCTCGAACCTTGAATGAGGTCGGAATAGAGTTCGACCTTCTCGTTCGAAATCTTCATGTACTGACGGAGAACTTTATCGGGATCGATGATGTCGAGATTAGAAAGAATGTCTTTCGCACTCACCTGACCATCGCTCGGAAATTCCGAATAGTTCGGAGCCGCTTCTGGAGGAATTTTTAAAGCCTGAAGCGCGAGTTCAAACTTTTCGAGGTACTCCGTCGCATTTGCGGAAGCGATGAGGAGCCCGACTACGAGACCCGTAGCAAGCCGTGAGAGAGAACGTAGGTTTGACCATTTCGAACGCTGTAATTTCATATGCCCACACACAACAACGACCTACAGAGAGAGACTTGGTGAGGCTTATCGCAATCCATGTGCCGATAAGCAAGACGGGAGGTGCAGTATAGGCGGCCTGAGCGGGATCTGGGTTTTAAATCGTGTCGAAATGAGCACCAGATGACGTTTTTTGCCTTAATAGCTGACTGAATTAGTCTTCTAGTGAAGAGTAGATCTGTTCATCGACAGAGCGCTTAGTAGGCGTCGTTACCGTAGAGGCAGTTTCCGCGCTCTTGGTCGTTAATATTCAGCGAGCGTTTAACCTCACCGGCCGAAACGTTGTAGTTCATGATGGCAGCCGCGTAATCCGCCTCGGAACAATTCGGGAAACCCACTTTCGTGGGATCGCACGAATGATCGAGCCCCAGTAAATGACCAAACTCATGCGTGAATACCGTCTGCGTGTCGGGAATCGGCTTTCCAGAAGCGTAGAAATCGACGCTATTCAGCTCCATCACCGCCATGTTGTAGACCTTCAAGGGACTTGAGACCTCACGACAGTAAGTCGTAACAGCAATCGCATTCTGAGCGTGCGGCCAACCCGCCGAGTACTTATAAATCGTTACACTTCCAGTCATCGCGCCACTCGCGTTAACTAGCGTATAGCCACAAATCGGATTTGGTTTTGTTCGAGTAGTGGTTCTTGGGCTTGAGCGAGGCCCATAGTCGAAGACTTTCGATATCCCAGAAGACGCTAGATAAAAGGAGTTCCACGATTCGGCGGCCTTGATGATGGTCGCCATCTCGGCGGAACTGAACTGACCGGATGCAAAAGAGAGGTAGATGGGGAGGACTCGCCAGCGACCTAGGAGCGTCGCGGTCTGATCACTTCCCAAAACGCATGACTGACTGAGTAACTCATCCCCTTCGATGGGCGCACACGAAGTCACAACGAGCGATGGCAGGACCATCATCACTCCAATCTTCGTTTTAAAGCCGGCTCGGATCGCAGACAGAGTCACTCAGTTACGTCCTTCCCGATTCCTGAACTTTGATGCGTTAGCTTCCATTTTACCTTAAAAAACCCCTTCAAACACTCGATCAAAAATCGTTTTGAGTTTCAGGTATTCAGAGTGAAACTGTGTCCCTTATGACTCATCCACAAACTGATCGCACCCAACTCAAAACTATCGTCATCACCGGAGGTTCAAGCGGCATCGGTTTCGAGACCGCGAAACTGCTGCTGGAAAACCCGGAGACCCGTATTGTCCTGATCGGTAAAGAGAAGGAAAAACTGGATGAGGCTGAGCGAAGTCTTGAAGCTCCAGGACGTGTGGTCAGCATGGTCTGCGATTTACGCGATTCTACGGACGTCAAAAAAACAGCGGAGCGAATCACCACTTCTCAGAAACACCTCTATGGTCTTGTGAACAACGCTGGAATCTATCCCTTCGACTCCGTCTCAAAAGTCACGGACGCAAGCTGGGAAGAATCCATGAACGTGAATTTAAAATCGCCTCTGCTCCTGATGCAGGCGTTTGCGCCCTATTTCGCAAAACACCCCAAAGGCGGACGCGTCGTTAACGTCTCGTCTACCGCAGGGATTCTTCCGAATCATTTCGCGCTTTCTTACTCTGTTTCGAAAGCCGCTCTGATTCAGCTCTCGCGAACAGCAGCAAAAGAACTCGGAAAAGACGGAATCACCGTGAACTGCGTCTGCCCGGGGATCGTGAAAAGCCCACTCCACGAATCCTATCACGCGAGCACCAAGGACCTCGAAGAGTTCTACGCTCGTCGTGGATCGGCGTTTCCGATGGGGCGCGTGGGCGAACCGCGCGACGTCGCTTCAGCGATTCGTTTCTTCCTAAGCGACGATGCTTCTTGGATTACCGGAGACGTGTTTGTCGTCGACGGTGGTCGATTACTCCTCTAAAAAACGACGTTGATAGAATCGCGATCACGGCCGCGAAGTAGATTCTCGATGGATCAAGCTCGCGGTAAAATCCGTTTTTAAAACTCAGCTCAGCGCCTAAACTTAAAACCCGATTCCAAAAAACTGAAATCCAATTTAGCAGATCTCCGCTGAAACCCCAGCCCACGTGAATTCCCACTAAGCAGACGACTGAGAGCGGGAGCACCAGGGTCGTCAGCAGAGGAATGGAGATCAAACTAAAAAGCGGGATGAGATAGGAAACTTTTCCCTCACAGATAAGATCGAGTCCCGCCGTAGGGACCCAGGAAAAGAACACGAGTGCGAGGTGAGTTTTTAGACTTCCCCACTTTTTCTCCCGGGAGAGCATGTATCCGTAGAACCCGCCGTAGATGGATAATGCATAGTGCACACGTCCCGCGCCAAACTCAGACGGATCGGTAGGATTTCCGAGCGACAGAAAAAAAGCGAACACGAGATCCGTAAAACACGCGATCGATAAAAGCTTCACACTGCTTGGCGCATTTCCCCGACTTAAAATAAAATCCTTCAGAGCTTGTGTGAATAAGACTCGAAGTAAACCTCCGCGAAAGCCTGTCATTGCCCAAAAGAAGAAGAATGCGATCCACTTCAAGATAAATCCGATACGCACAGAAAAAATCGGATCAATCCTGAATATTTCACCCGCTCTTATGATCAGGCTCTCAAGCGCGTTTTGGAAAACCAGGAGATGCAGTCCACTCCCAACCCAAACATGAACCCAGCCGCCGTCGCGAACCCAGCTTTGGAGCGTGGAACTGAGGCGCTCCGAAAGCAGAAGCGAACGAAGCGCGCCAAGAGGATCGATCCCACTTTTCCCCAGGTGATCCGAGAACTCCAGACGAAGGTTTTCGATTCCTGCGCGAATAGCGTGGGTCCCAAAGCCTCGATTTTCTCGCGCGATGAGCGCACCCCAATCTCTAGGGGACCAACAGGTTTGTGTCGCATCTGAATTCCAAAGCGTCGCGCGGCAGGGCCCACTTGCATGGAGCTGGATAAAACCAAAAAGGGGAAGCCTCGTTGCCATAGTCCGAGGTTTCAAGGCATAATGAATGCCATGGAATCCAGTTGGTTTGCCGACCATTATGTTCACATTCAGATCGCGCTCGGCATTGGATTGCTTGCATTTTGGATTCGTAAACAACTCGTGGAGAGTTCGGAAAGCCGCTTTAAAGTTCGTGAAGCGGACCGAAAAATTCAATGGGAGCGTGGCGAGAAAGCTAAACTCTCTGGCGCCCAAACCGCGAAAAAATCTCCCCTCCAGCTGAGCGGCATCAGTCTCCAAGGCGCGCCGCACGAAGTATTAGGAGTACCGGCTCTTGCGAGTGAAGCGGAAATCCAAAAAGCCTATAAAGAACTCATTAAACGCTATCACCCCGATAAAATCGGCCCGCCAGGCTCTCGCGAATGGCAAGACGCTCAGAAAATCGCTGAAGTCATCAATCAAGCTCGAACCGAAATGCTCGATCGCTTAAAAAATCGCCGCCCGTAATAGAACCGCACATTTTGTGCATTTTCCTGCCTCATGGCATTTTACTCACTCCTGAATCGCGGCATCGAGCCTGAGGCTCTCAAAATCGAAGTATCGTCCACCTTTCAGATTCCAAGTTTCCATATCATCGGACTCCCCTCTCCAGAGGTTGCAGAGGCGAAAGAGCGGGTGCGAGCCGCGATACTTTCTGCGGGCCTTGAATTTCCAAATCGAAAA
>CAYOJT010000054.1:0-12254 GCA_964404365.1 uncultured Bacteriovoracaceae bacterium | reverse complement strand
CGTGAGGGTTCGTGTACTGTATCAAATGGTGCCGAAGGAGAGACTCGAACTCTCACACCCTTGCGGATACTGGATTTTGAGTCCAGCGCGTCTACCATTCCACCACTTCGGCACATTCGGGATTTTGGTTAGAGAGGCGAATTTAACGGACGAAGGGCCACCCCACAAGCCGAATTCAATTGTTTACACGGCGCATTATCATAAAGGTGCTGGCGTGGATGCGCTGATTTCGCAGAAATGGCCCCGATGAATTCTATCGAATTCTTTAAGAAGGTAGGCGTTCATTCTGAACTCTAGGCCTTTATTCGGTGACTGGTAAGCGAAGCCTCGAGGGCTTTGTAGATCGCATCCGTCGGATCGTTCAATGACGCATGCTCGCTCGCATTCGTGAAATTCCTTCGATACTGTTGAGCTCGGTCTCAACAATTCACCCACGGATAAGGGCGGAACTATGAAACGGAATTCAGTACGGTTTTTCCTCGCGTGCGCTATTTTTCTCACCACCTCCTCGGCCCACTCGGCCACTCCATTCAATCGAAAATATGCAGATATTCAGACTGAATTGAAGGAAATCGTCGCAAAAAATCCTGCGACAGCGCAACTCGTGGATATCGGCATGAACGATACCGGACAGATGATTCAAGGGATTCGCGCTGGAACGGGCCCTGTCCATAATCTCTTGGTCGCCACTCACCACGGGAATGAGTACGGTTCCACGGAAGTGGGCCTCGCGATGGCGCACTCACTTGCTGAAGACCCGATCGCGGGCCAAACGATTACGGTAATCCCCGTTCTGAACGTATCGGGTTACAATAAGCGCCAAAGACAGGAGATCGGGATTGACCCGAACCGCGATTATCCGGGTCCCTGCGGAACAGATGGTCCGTTTAGCTTGAAATCAACGAAAGCCCTTGCTGATTACATCGCTCACGAAAATATCGTCGCATCGGCGACTCTTCACACGTATTCGCCTTTTGTTCTCTACCCGTGGGGATTTTCGACACACGATCTGAAGACTGACTACGATGGACTCTATATCTCTTTAGGTGAGGCGGCGGCAGTCGAGAGTGGTTACCCGGTAGGGAACTCGGCAGCGGCCCTTTACCCTGCAGACGGCTGTTATGAAGATTACGCGATGGTGACGCATGGGATTTGGTCGCTGCTTTTTGAACTCGGATTTAGCCACAATCCGAATCAAGCCGCAGTGGACGAACTCATTCGCGTGAATGTGCCCGGTCTTCGCCGATTCTATGAGCAGGTTCCTACGACCCGCGCAGAACATCATGCCTTTAACGGGAAATGCGATAAATCGCTTGCCGGTCTCAGGATCGACGAATAGGCAGATTCAGCTTCTGAGTTTAGTATGCGGGCGGATTCTTTCCGACCCAGTCTTCGGTTGAGATACACTTCTCTTCGCTCACCATTCCGAGCATGAGATCGTAGTACTCCGAGTAATCTTTCAGATCTTTACCTAGCAGTTCGGCACAAATAGTTTTTGGTTTCTCGGCCGCAGTTCCTCGCGCTCTAGACAGAAGTGTGTCCGCGATAATCCGCCAATTTTTATTATAATAGTCTTCACTGCCTAGGCCACTGGCCTTCGCTTGATTCGTGATACGAACTTCACATTCGGGTTTAGCGCGATAGGCTGCACGAATGTTTTCCTTAATGCGCTTCAGATCGGGTTGAAAATTAGCCTCAATTTGAGCCATCGCATCCTTCGAAACTTTCCCTGGGTTCTTGTGAGTCTTTTTCGGGGCCATCACGAAATTCGGTGGAGACAACTTATGAAACTGAAAAGGCTGCGGAGGAAAATCCATGATCTTATTTAAAAACTGAAGGCGAGGGTCTGTCGTAATCCATGTCAGCATCTCTTGGCGTCGTTCTCGATAACCCGCCATGTAACTGCTCGAATTCGAAAGTTGTTTAGGGGAATATTTTATTCCACAAGGGAGTAAGCCTTTGGTGCGGGCTCTTTCTTTTACGGAAACAGTCGTTCCTTTAAGCTGAGGAGGGGTCGTCTTTTTTTGGACGACCTCGTGATTCGTTTTTTGTGTCTTAGTTTTATCCGAGTCTTTACTTCCTTCAACTTGAATCGCCTTGATAATCTTTTTCGATTCCTTCTCAATTTCGGGTGCGATTGCGTTCGTTCTGTTCCCTAGGGCACAGCCCACGCATGTTGTTTTGCAGAGCGGATTTTTCATCAACTTTTGAAACTCCGCAATGATCCCGTTCGTGTCCGCTGAAATGACGGCTTCTAAATTCTCTATCTCGCGTGTGATCTGGGCGTCGTTCATCGACGGTCCTGTGCCGGTGCCGCCGTTGATGGCGTTAATTTTCACGGAAATCTGTGACCAGTTATTTTCCGTGGAACCGACTTTAGTCAGCGACGCAGACGCGTGGAGGAACTGCATCATCCATGCAGCTGCCTGATCGTTTTCAGTGAACTCGCTCTCTTTGATAGCCTCTCGATGCGCAAAAATAAATGCCGAGAGTTCTTCGTTTCGAATTCGAGTTGAAATCCAGCGGTAGTTCGGATCTTCGAGTTTTCCTTTTACGGCATCAATCTGCTTTTCTTTTTTCGCTTCGTCTTCCCAGCGATAATGCTCGGAATAGAATTTTACTAATTCTTCTCTAATTTTTCCTTTATCGACCGCTTCTATTCGAGCGGTCTCGGCTTTGACGTAATCTTCGAGGTGAGTGGATTTGTTTTTACGGACCATGAGAGCGAGCTTAAGGGTGGTGAGTCGGGTCTGCATCCTCAGGACGCCGGCACCTGCGTCGTCGCGCTGGATGAGTTCTTTGATTTTTTCCAGAGTCTCAGCATCTCCCGATGCGCAATCACCCGCCGCAAAGCCAGGTTGAAATGTTAAAAATAACAGGACGGCGAGCGAGCCGAATAGATTGCGCTTCATGACTTCTTATCGGAATTTCGAATTCACGTATTGAGAGGGGGTTGAGTAATTTGATTCGGGTTTAAGGCACCGAAACTATTGAATAAAACAGTCTCCCCCCTTGTTTTGCACCGACCACTCATTACTTAGAATTTCTCTAGGGATGACAACTCAATGACGGAATGAAAAAAGCCTCGATCGCGAGGACGATCGAGGCTTTACCTTTTTCAGATCGGCATTCTTAGTGATGATGCGAAAACTGCTCGTCCTCGGTAGATCCTTTCATGGCCGAAGTCGAAGCCTTCCCGCCCGTCACAGTCATCAGCACTTCGTCAAAGTAGCCGGTCCCCACCTCTGCCTGGTGGCGAGTCGCAGTGTAACCACGAGCTTCGGAGCCGAATTCTTTATTCTGAAGTGCCACATAAGCTGGCATCCCGCGGGTCGAGTAGTCACGGGCAAGATCGAATGTGTGGTAATTGATCAGGTGCCAACCTGCGAGCGTGATGAATTGGAATTTATAGCCCAGGCGATTTAACTCATCCGAGAATTTCGCAATCGTCGCAGCATCCAATTTCTTCTCCCAGTTAAAGGACGGCGAGCAGTTGTAGGCGAGGAGCTTCCCTGGAAACTTCTTATGAATCTCAGCCGCAAACTCGCGCGCTTCACCTAAATCCGGTTGTGAGGTTTCAAACCAGATGAGATCCGCAAACGGCGCATAAGCCAGTCCGCGTTCAATCGTGATCTCCATTCCGTTTTTAATCTGGTAGTAGCCCTCAGGAGTACGTTTCCCTGTGATGTACTTGTGATCTGCCGGGTCGATGTCCGACATCAGATAGGTCGCAGACTGCGCGTCGGTGCGAGCGATCGTGAGGGTCGGAACGTTCAAAACATCCGCCGCTAAGCGAGCGGAGGTCAGCTGGCGAATTCCACTTGAGGTTGGGATAAGGACTTTCCCGCCTAAGTGTCCGCATTTTTTCTCGGCTGCCAACTGATCTTCAAAGTGAACGCCCGAAGCTCCCGCCTCGATCATTCCCTTCATGAGCTCAAACCCATGGAGAGGGCCGCCGAAGCCAGCTTCAGCATCCGCCACAATCGGGATGTACCAATCCGTATCGCGACGTCCTTCAACCGCTGCGATCTGGTCAGCGCGCGTGAGAGCCTGATTCAAGCGACGGACGACCGCCGGAACCGAGTTTGATGGATAGAGACTTTGGTCCGGGTAGGTTTGTCCAGAGAGGTTCATGTCGGCAGCGACCTGCCAGCCGGAGAGGTAAATGGCTTTCATTCCGCCTTTTACCATCTGTACCGCTTGAGCGCCGGTCAGAGTTCCGAGTGCGCCCGTGTAACCCGGTTGATGGAGGGAATCCCAGAGGCGCTGAGCTCCGCGTTTTGCGAGGGTGTGCTCAATTAAAACCGAAGGGCGAAGTTTCACGACCATTTCAGCGGTGTAGTCGCGTCGGATTCCTTTCCAGCGTGGATCAGTTTCCCAAGATTTTTTCAGTTCGGCGATTTGCTTTTGTTGTTCGGTCATTCCTTCAGTCTCCCCCTTCAAGTAGAAGCTTCATTCCAGCTCTTCGTAGGCTTTTAGTGTTAAAAAGTCTGCGAATTCGTCATTGAGAACCAAATCATCTAAAATCTGTGCCGCGCGTTTCAGACCTGAACTCGCGCCGAGCTTTGAAACTTCTTCGTCGCGAATGCGCGTGTAGATGGTCCTCGAAAAAGGTTCTCCGCTTGTGAGCCGTGTCGAATTTTTTAGCCACTGCCAGAGTTGGGCCCGAGAAATTTCGGCGGTCGCCGCATCTTCCATAAGGTTATGAAGTGCAACGGCTCCCTGTCCGGCACACCAGCGTTCGATGTACTGGATCGCGACATTGACGTTCGCGCGAACTCCGTTTTCGGTAACAACCCCGCCTGGCACCACGAGGTGGGTGAGCATGCTTGCGGTAACATGGACTTCGGGACGCTGTTTGTCTTTTTGGTTTGGTTTTTCACCTAAAGCTTTTTGAAAGATTTCTTTAGCAAGCGCCACGAGATCGGGATGCGCGACCCAAGTCCCATCAAAGCCATCGCGTGATTCGCGTTCTTTATCTTCGCGGACTTTTGCGAATGCGACTCGATTCACCTCTTCATCTTTTCGAGAGGGTACGAACGCTGCCATTCCGCCCATCGCGTGAGCGCCGCGCTTATGGCAGGTTTTCACGAGGAGCTCCGTGTAGGCGCGCATGAAAGGAGCGGTCATTGTGACTTGTGCTCGGTCCGGCAGCGTCGAGTCCTTCAGGTGACGAAGTTTCTTAATTGCACTGAAAATATAATCCCAGCGACCTGCATTGAGTCCTGACATGTGATCGCGAAGTTCATAGAGAAACTCTTCCATCTCAAAAGCAGCCGGGAGTGTTTCAATGAGGCAAGTAGCGCGGATGGATCCGTGCGGAATACCGAGTTCTTTTTGTGCGAAGGTAAAGACATCGTTCCAGAGTCGCACTTCGAGATGGGACTCCATTTTTGGAAGATAAAAGTAAGGCGCCGTGCCGCGCTTTAATCTTTCGTGGGCGTTGTGAAAGAAATAGAGGCCAAAATCGAAGAGTGAGCCCGACATCGGCTTTCCGTTCACGTGCACGTGTTTTTCAACGAGATGCCAGCCGCGCGGGCGAACGAGCAGGGTCGCGATATTCGGGTTCAGTTTATAGGATTTTCCCTCAGGCGAGCTGAAGCTGAGTTGGCCGCGAACAGCGTCGTAAAGCGCTCGCTGCCCGGACACCACATTCGTCCAGGTGGGGGAGAGCGCGTCCTCGAGGTCAGCCATAAATGCGTCGGCGCCTGAGTTTAATGCGTTAATCATCATTTTCGCTTCGGCGGGCCCCGTGATTTCGACTTGTCGGTTTTCTAAATCTTTTGGACAAGGAGCGACCTTCCATTCCGATTCGCGAACGGATTTTGTTGAGGGGAGGAAGTCGAACTTTTCCCCTTCGATGAGTCGTGAAAGTCGATGCACGCGCGCTTGAAGAAGTTCTTCTCGTCGTGCACCAAAAGTGGTCTGAAGTTTTTTAAGGAAATCGAGTGCGGGAGGCGACAGGATGAAGTCCGTGTCGGCGGTCTTTGGGCCTAAAACCTTGAGTCCATCGAGTAATCCGTTACTCATGCCAAAATGCTAACGATCACTGCCGATGATCGCAAACAAATTCAGGGAATTCTCCTGTTAGGAATTTGTGAGCATCAGTCTATTTTCGCTAAAAAAGACCTGAGATTATAACGCACATCGCTCAGTCTAGAAAACGACTCTTCCATTCTGCTCGGGGAAGGTAGCATGTTTCGCTTTTTCCAAAGAGCCGATACCGATTCCGGGCGATCAGGAAGTAGATGGAGTCACGAATGAAACGTGGAATCACTCGGAATACGAGAGCGAGACTCCATGGAAACGAGAGTCGACCTGCGATTCGAAGCGCAGAATCGGATGCGTGCTCGACCTTGGGTTTGCCGTTCAAATAGGTGAGAACGACGAGACTCTCGGGAGTAGGGGAGATCGCAACGCCCAATTCTCCGAGCGTTTTTTTTGCATACGCGCTTTGAAGTGATGAAAACAGAATCTGCCCCGTTCGATCGCGAGGGATCGTGAACTGCACGACCCCTTGGCAGAGGTGGCAGACTCCATCGAAGAACACGATCATTTTGTCGGACTCGCTCATCTGGACCAGTCTAGCCCCGCCCCAGGAATAAGGCTACACTGGGGCCAAGGTGCCGCTTTTATTCGCTCTTATCGCTATCGTCCTCTGGGCTAGCTTAGCTAGTCTGGCGAGTCTTTTGGGTGCTTTACCGCCCTTTTTTTTACTATCATTCGCGCTCCTCATTGGCGGCCTGCCGGGATTATTCAACCTGAAAACTGCCTTTTCTAACCGCCGCGCGATCGTGATTGGAGTGATGGGTTACACGCTCTACCATTTCTTTCTCTTCGAAGGTTATCGGCTCGCTCCTCCGCTCCATGTGAACGTCGTGAATTATCTTTGGCCGTCACTGATCGTCTTCCTGGGGCCGCTGTTTGATCGTGCGCTTAGGCTTCGGTGTTGAATGGCGTTGGGCTTCTCCTGGGTTTCGCGGGGGTAGCGTATTTGGTTTTAGGGAGAGGCGGGGGGGAGAATCTTGATGCCTACCCAAGGCTTTGGTTGGGGTATGGTCTTGGGTTTCTTGCCGCACTGACGTGGCCTATTTATACCTGGCTTACCCGAAAGATGGGCGAGTCGACTTCAACGTGGAACGTGTCCGCGATCTGTCTCTGCGCTTCGGCTCTTACCTTTGTTTGTCACCTTCTCTTTGAAGAATCAGTCAGTCTCTCTACGCTTTCTCAAATGCAGATTCTCTACCTCTGTCTGATGGGGTTAGGTCCCTTTGGTGCAGCGTTTTATGCCTGGGACTACTGCGTGAAGCGGGGGGATCCGAAAAAAATCGGAGCGCTCTCGTATTTGACCCCGATTCTCTCGAATATCGGGCTCGTCCTGACTCTCGGTGAGGCTTTATCTTTTCGTTTAGTGGTAGCGGTTATGTCCGTGTTTTTTGGCGCTATTTTAGCCTCCCGGAGTCCTCGGTCCGCGGTTCTTAATAATTGACAAAATGAGTCAGTTAAGTTAAAACCACCCGATCATGGGTTTCTTGCGCACGATTCAGATACTTTCCGTTTCGCTCGTTTTGGGCGCTCTCTTTTCGTGTGGGCCCGGCGAAAAGGAAAAGAAACCGAAGACCCTAGCGCAAGCGACCGAGGAACTCCCAGAAGAGGGGTTTCACCTTTGTCGCCTGAATTATCGCTATGCCTACAGTGAGACCGAAAAGACGGGGTCTTATATCGCGCTCGCGGGTCTTCACCGCGATGACCTTCGAAAAACTATACTCACCAGCTGTACCCAGCTTCCCACCGAGCAGTCGAACGCGTGCGCTGACCCTACAGTTTTCGAAAAGATGGGCTGCGTTCACGTTCAGGCCTTGGGCGACTTCGTGACGAATAAACCCGATGAAGAGGGAAAAGTATTCGAGTGTTCTTATAAGTCGACATGGTACTTCGCTGATCATCCTTATAAAGAGTATGAAACTTTTAAGATGAAAACGGCGGCTAAAAAGACGGCTGCGATTCAGGCTCTGATTGAAGAATGTATGACCCTACCGGCGCTTGAGCGCGATGGCTGCACACGGACCCTGATTACGGGCGATTTCCGCTGCGTACAAAAGAACGCACCTAACCCATAAATTAGGTTCTTACCCACGATTTTTCCTTTATTTAGATTTTGACTGTGAGATTTGAGGGTTCATGGACTTAACGGTGATGAGCTTCAATATCCACAAAGGAAAACACGCGTTCTTTAATCGCGATACCTTGGCTCATATCCGCGATTTTTTGGCCGCCCACTCCGTGGATGTCGTCATGATCCAGGAAGTGATCGGTGCAGATCCAAAGAAAAGGGACTTCGATCAGGTGGCCTACCTTGCCGAAGGTATATCTTCGACCTTCTGTTACGGTCCAAACTTGCTTGTGGGCGACTACCATCATGGCAATGCCATTTTGAGTCGATACCCGATCGAGCGCTGGAAAAATGAAGACTTAACACTGAATCGTTTTGAAAAACGCGGCATTTTGGGAGCCACGATTGCGCTACCGCAGGATAAAAGGGCGGAGGTTTTTTCCTGCCATCTGAATCTGCTGCGAGGAAGTCGCATGACTCAGTTTCGGAAGATGATTGATTTAATCGAAATGCGGACAACGGGATTCAATGGCCCCCTCTTTTTAGGGGGTGATTTCAATGACTGGCTTCGGGATGCGAATACGTTTTTGCTCGAGCATGGGTGGCAGGAAATTGGTCGGAGCGCGGAGGTAGATCGCGAACATTTTCTCACTTATCCAGCGTGGTGGCCACAAATGGCTTTAGATCGGATTTATTATCGGAACGCGAATCTTGTCGAAGCCTCCACTGCTAGCTTTGGCGACCTTGGGCTCTTGTCAGACCATCTCCCCATACTTGCAAAATTCCACCTCGACTGAAGATTTTCTTGCCCGATGACCTTGCGGCGAGGGTAGAGGGGAAATGAATCCGATTGGACAAAGCTCGGGGATTCCCGATAGGAAAGAGATTATGAAAATTTTCACAATGGGTGCATCGCTCCGAAAAGAATCGTTCAATAAGAAACTGAGTTATTGCGCAAGTGAACTATTGAAGAGAATGGACGGAATTGAAGTGGATGCCGCTCTCTTTAATGAATTTTCGATGCCGGTCTATGATGGCGACCTCGAAGAAATGAATGGTATTCCGGAAGGGGCCCGAAAGTTGATCGAGCGCGTTCGCGCGGTGGATGCTCTCGTCATCTCAACACCCGAGTACAATGGAGGCATCCCTGGCGCTCTTAAGAATGCGATCGACTGGGTTTCCAGAGATACCCCAAATGCTTTCGAAGATAAGCCTCTGCTTCTAATTGGAGCTTCGCCCGGTGGCCTCGGGGCGGTCAGAAGCCTTTGGCACACGCGAGTGCCGCTTGAAGCGGTGGGCGCGATGGTTTACCCGGAAATGTTTGGATTATCAAAAGCCCACCAAGCATTTGATGGTGCGGGGAATTTCATCGATCCAAAGAACGTGACTCGTCTCGACGAGCTCCTTCAGGCATTTGTCGCGTTCTCCAAAAAATTGAGCGGAAAAGTTTAATTCCTTTTACGCATGTAGACCCCAGTCATTGTTTTTTATTTTCCGGAGCGAGTGCGAGAAAGCTCCACGTGATATTCGGAAATTTCCTTCCCAGTCGGCTGTTTTCCATAAAAATTTGGAAAGGGGATCGTGATGGTCTGACGTCTGTTTTCGTCGATGAGCGAAATCGAGCGCTTCATCACTTCGGGGAAGAGATCGATCGTGAGCATCATGAGTTCATCTACCCCGAATTTTGGATCGTTCGGGAGCGAGTGGTGATAGATCGATTCACCGCCGTCGATCACTTCCGACACCCGATGGCAGGTGATGTATTGGGGAATTTTTTTCACGTACGCCCAGAACATCGGGAAGCGTCCGCGATTTCCGGGTAGGTAGCCTCCGTGAAAATTATAAATGGGTGGGAGTCGCGCGAGTGTGTCCTTTTTGTAAATCTGAGAACAAACATTCAATATCCCCTTGGGTCCGCGACTTTCAACATGCGCGCGAAAGTCAGATCCATTCACGTCTCTGAATTCGTAAACCGGAATTCCAAAGGCCGCTGCCGCTGTTCGTATGGAATGGCGTTCTGCGGAGCCACTTAATTTTCGAAAAAATGCAGAGATCTGAAACCCCAAGAATCGGGGGAGGATGTTCATCCAGCCCATGATCTGAATCGAAGCGAGCGTGTAGCTGAGCTGATAGGAGAAGGAGGCTCGTGATGGAAAGATGCAGATCGAATCGACACGAGCTGCCCCGCCTTGAGCCAGGAATTCATGGACCGCTTTCGCGTAGAGAAAGTCATCAGGGTTCAGAGTAAAAATGTATTTCTTCATGCAGAGTGAAACTCAAATCCGAATATTCTGAGGAGTTGAATGACCGTGATGCGAGTGCGAATCGGCACCCATTCGGTTAGGCGACTGAGCGAGCTCATCGGTCCGAATCGGTAGTAAGAGCAGGGGGATCTTGATTCCAATATTCGAACGATCTTCTTACCGAACGGCGCAGGATCCGAAGCGAATCGGACTGAATCCTGAAAGGCTTTCGAAATGGTTTTATGATTCCCGAGGTTCTTTTCCATGCTCTTTGAGCCTGAATCCCAGATCGCAGTTTTATAGGCGCCCGGTTCGATCAGGATGAGCTTGATCTGAGAGGTTTTTCGGTCGAGCGCGAATTCTTGTCTGAGAATCTCCGCGAAGTCTCTTAGGATGCGCTTACTGAGCGCGTAGGAGCCCGTGAAGGGAAGATTACCCCAAGAAGAAGCGGATCCAATGAGTAGGATTTTTGCGTTCGGTTTTAAGAGGGGAAGAAAGGCTTTTAGTACCTGGCGAGGTCCGAGAAAGTTTGCGTGAAAGGATTTTTCATAATCTTCATTTGAGATCGAGAGCTGAGGACCAAGGGTCGAAACGCCCGAGTTGATGATGAGCGAGTTGAAGCGCGTCCCGCGGTTATGGAAGAGGCGCGCAAGAGTCTCGATGGAGAGCGAGTCGGTGATGTCGAGTTTATATTTGGAGTGCGGCGTAGGATTATTTTTATAGCTGCCATGCAGGTCGAATGAGTGTTTAATCATCTCATGAGCGATGCTTTGGCCCAGGCCTCCGGAGAGTCCGACCACAAAGCTCGTGTGTGGCTGAGATTTCGTTTCCGTGTTCTTCTGCATGATCGTCTGAGGATCCTTTTTCCATGAGTCAACCGTACCCCTTTGAGAGAAAAACGATCGACGTGGATGGCTTCAAGTATACCTATGTTGAGGCTGGGAATGCTACCGGCCCGATTTTATTATTCCTTCATAATGGGGGAGGAGATCATCGGTGTTGGTACTACCAGCTGAAGGAGTTATCCGATTCGTACTTCTGTGTTGCTCTTGATCTGCCGGGTTTCGGAGGGTCTACTCGTCCGGAGCGTGTCTATTCGGTCGAGTGGATCGGTGAGCAGGTCTTAAAGTTTATCCAGGCGAAATTCGATCGGCCCGTGACCCTGATCGGGCACTGTATTGGCGCATCGGTTGCGCTTGAAGTGACGCAGCTCGATCATTCGAAGGTGAAGAGTCTCGTGCTCGTGAATGTTTGCGGCGGTCCGCCTGGGATGTCGAGTAATACGGAATTTTTCTATAAGCTCATGCCGCGATCACCGTGGATTTTGAATTTGCTTTATCCGCTCTTTAGACCGTTTATCGAAATGGAGTGCATCCAGAGGAAAAGTTTAGAGCAGCTTTTTCGAGATCCCGATCATACTCAGAACTTAGGTGTGTATTTCGAGAAACATATCTCGGCCCAAAAAATTCAGCACATCTCTCGAAAAAATTTAATTCTCGGAATGCCGAGTTTCGCGAAATACTCGAAGCCATTCCCAACGCCAGGCGCCGAGCTCCCGATTCAACTCATCTGGGGCGAGAAAAACCCGGTCATGAAGCCCACACTCGGGAAGTGGTTATCGGAATATCTGAATGCCCCGATCGCGTGGGTGAAGGAAGGTCAGCACATGGTCATGAGCGAGGATGCTGGGGCTTTTAATGACACGCTTCGAAGATTCCTCGGGAATTGAGGTTTGCTTTCTCAGACTCGTAGCGTTATATCGGGCTCGTTCTAAATTTCGAAGGAGCTTACATGAAAAGAATGACGATGAGTTTGTGCCTGTTGATGATGTCCGTCGGATCGGTGTTTGCGGCGGATACTTTTGAAAGTTTGAGTCAATTTTTAGATTTCGATGGATA
>CAYOJT010000053.1:0-12324 GCA_964404365.1 uncultured Bacteriovoracaceae bacterium | reverse complement strand
GACGATCTCGAGATCTGCGTCCTGAGACACGCCACCTCGAAAATCGCGCAAGTCTCGGATCTTGAAAAACTTCAAACCCTAGGTTTTCGAGGAGAAGCGCTACCGAGTATCGCGGCCGTGGCAGAACTTTCCATTCTCTCACGAGAGAAAGAATCCGAGAGCGCAAACGAATGGAAGAGCGGTCAAATCGCAGCCGCAACCTTCGGCCATTTCATCGATCAGCCGCATGGAACGCGGATGCAGGTGAGTGGCCTATTCTCACAGATTCCTGCCCGACTAAAATTCCTGAAATCAGCCTCGGCTGAAGTCTCTCAAGTCCGTGAGTGGCTAGAAAGACTCGCGCTCAGCCACCCTGAAATCGGTTTCAAACTCACGCATGAATCAAAAACCCTTCTCTCGCTGAAGCGCGACACCGAACCTTCCCGAGTGCTTCGCATCTTGGGTGACGGCGAAGATTTTCCGGTGATCTCTCAAGAATCGATCGAAGCAGGCGCGATCAAACTTCGCGCTCACTGGCTTCAGGGCCTCTCTGTTTCTCAGATGCGAAAGGTCATTCAAATCGTGAATGGAAGGGCCGTGAAAGATCGTCTCGTTCAACAAGCAATCCTCTCCCCTTTTCGCCAAGCCCTTTTACCGGGTCAGTTCCCAGCACTTGTCCTTTATTTAGACCTTCCTCCGCAGCTCTTAGATGTGAACGTTCACCCGACGAAAACCGAGTTACGTTTTCTCAATTCTTCGCAGATCTATCGCGCGGTCGAGAGCCTCTTGGAGCGCATGATCGCGGAAAACGGTGTTATCGGATTTGCTCAAGGGCGAAACCCAGGGCTTTTTCGAGAATGGCAAACCGCAAATGAGGGGGCAGTCGCACGCGAAGCCTCAGGCTTTTCAACGAGTAGCGCCTCCTTTGAGAGTTCTCCAGCCGCCTTCACCTCTGCAGAAACTCCAAGCTTCAGCGCCCTAGGCTTTATTCCGGCAACTTTCCCCAGAAATCCAAATGATGCGACCGAAGCTCTGGGCGGCGAATCCCCCTGTAACACGCCGGCCGTCGCAATGTCCTTTGTCGAGAGTCACCCCTTTCGCCCGGAAAGATTCGCAGGTTCACTTTTCCAGACTTACCTTCTCTACGACCTCGGAGAAGAGCTCGCCCTCATCGATCAACACGCGGCTCATGAGCGTATTCGCTTTGAGAAACTGAAAAAACGCGCAAGCGATCGATTCGATGTCGGAAACTCCCAGTCGCTTTTAATCCCGGAAGCGGTTGCGTTCCTGCCTGAAAATCGAAATCGCTTAGAAGAACGACTCCCACTCCTCGAAAAAATCGGCTTTGAAGCTGAGATTTTTGGTGATGACAAGCTCCTCTATCGCTCAGTCCCGTCGGAATGGGGTAATTTTTCATTAAAAACTCGTCTTCAAAACCTGACCGATCGTCTCTTGGGCCTTGAAAACGTCGATACGACGAAGCTCATTTTGGATGAGGCGCTATTCGAAAAACTTGCCTCCGAGGCCTGTCACTCTGCGGTCAGAGCCGGCGATCGACTGGATCCATCCAAAACCCAAAGCATCGTCGATGAGCTCTTCACCTGTTCTCACCCCTGGAATTGTCCTCACGGACGTCCCACCATTGCTCGAGTGCCACGCGCACGGTTTGAAGAATGGTTTCAAAGACGCGTGTAAGCGATCCCATTAAACCTGTTGCTCTCCTGACTGGCACTACTGCTGCTGGGAAAACTTCTGTCGCGCTCGAATTCTGCGAAATTCACCGTGATGTCGAAATCATTAATGCCGACAGCCTTCTGATCTACCGCGAGATGAATATTGGAACAGCAAAACCAACTCCCGAAGAAATGATGCGCACGCCTCATCATCTCATCAATATTCGAAATCCAGATGAGAACTATACCGCCGGAGATTTTGTTCGCGGCGTCGATGCGGCCATTCAAGATATTCACGCCCGCGGAAAACGCGCACTCATTGTGGGTGGGAGCGGGTTCTACCTGAAAGCGCTACTCTTTGGGATGTGGGACTCTGAAAAGTCAGATCCAAAACTTCGCGAGGCGCTTGAGAAAATTGAAACGAAAACACTTTTTGAGCAACTCCTGAAAATCGATGAGGACTTCGCCTGGAAGGTCGGCCCGAACGATCGGTATCGGGTCTTACGCGCTGTTGAGACCTATAGCTTAACAGGGAAAAAACCTTCGGACTACGAGGCAGAATCCAAGCGGGATCCGATTCCTGGGTTTTCGCTTTTCATCATCGATCGTCCTTCCCCCGAACTCGACCAGCGGATTCGAGAGCGGTGCGAACAAATGATTCGTGCAGGACTGGTAGACGAGGTTTCGGCTCTCATCCAGAAATATCCCGGCGCTCGAGCGCTTGAATCGATTGGCTACGCAGAAACGAGAGCTCATTTAGAGCATAGGCTCCCTTTGGGTCGGAAAATCCAGGCAGGCTTACCCGGTTTAGTGGACGAAATCTCTCTTTCGACGCGCCAGCTCGTGAAACGTCAGAGAACCTGGCTCAATGGCCAGTTCGTGAAGCCTCACCCATCCCTCTCAAGCTTATTTGTTCTGGATTCCGATCGTTCGAAGCTGGATCAAGCTCTGAAAAGCGTCTATTCTTAAGCTCATCCATGAGCCTAAGTCTTGATTCGAAAAACACGAAACCCGTCATCGTTCTCACGCACCCATTTTTGATTCGGGGGCTTTCCAATGAAACGCTCGCGAAGGTGAAAATCGAAATCGCATCGACGAGAAGTGTTCTTGAGCACTTAATCGAACATGCAGATGGCCTGGTGGTTTGTTTGACCGACCGAGTGGATGAATCGCTCCTAAAGCGCGCGCCGAAATTGAGGGTTCTCGCGACGTTTTCTGTGGGACTGAGCCATATCGATTTGAATTATTGTTCGAAGAAGAAAATCACAGTTTTACATACACCCGATGCGCTGACTGAGGCGACCTCGGAGCTTGCGCTCACACTACTCCTCGCTTCATCGCGCCGGATTTTTGAAGGAAACGAACTCTGTCGAAAGCACGCTTTCAAAGGATGGGAGCCTGATCTCCTCCTGGGTCAGTGCATCCGTGGAAAAAATGCGGTTCTTGTAGGCAAGGGAAGAATCGGAACGCATTTCGGAAAGACACTCTCGCACCTGGGCGCAAAAGTTACTTTTATCACTCCGAAAACTTCAAAATCCCAAATCGAGAAACTGCTAAGAAAGGCACAGATCCTCTCCTTTCACGTGGATCTGAATCCGAATACTCACCACTGGTTGAACGCGACACGAATTGCACTCCTTCCAAAGGACTGCATCGTCATCAATACTGCGCGCGGAGCTGTGATCGACGAGGGTGAACTCGCCGATGCGCTCCAACATCAGAAAATCCACTCCGCGGGTCTTGATGTTTTTGAGGATGAGCCGAAAATTCATCCAAAACTTTTCAAACTAAAGAACGTGATTCTTGCTCCGCATCTGGGGAGCGCAACGTTAGAGACACGGCTTGCAATGGCGAAACTCGCGGCTGAAAACGCTGCCCTGGTCCTTCTTGGAAAAAAAGTGACGAATACCGTGAAAGCGAAGGCTTCAAAATGAGTCCACATGCACCGAAAAAAATATTCCTCGTCTCTGACGGTACCGGTGAAACTGCTGCCGCCATGGTGAAAGCCGCGATGGTGCAGTTTGAGGACCAGGTAATCGAAATTACACGCTTCAAAAACGTCCGCTCTGTTTCTCAGATGGACGCCATCATTGAAGAGGCCGAATCCGCACGCGGCATGATCATTTACACGATCGCAAAACCCGAAATCCGCGCTCACCTCGCTGAAGCGGCTGGAAAGAAGAAGGTACCGATTATCGACATCTTGGGTCCGATCTTGACGGGCTTGGCGGGATTTTTTGGATTCGAGCCCCGAATGATTTCTGGGATCCTTCACATCGTAGATGCACGTTACTTCAAACGTATCGAAGCGATGGAATTTACGATTCAGCACGACGATGGTCGTGATCTCACCCACCTCGAGAACGCCGATTTAATCATCCTTGGAATTTCCCGCACTTCGAAAACTCCGCTCTCGATGTATCTTTCCCAACAGGGTTGGAAGGTCGTTAACATTCCGATCATTAATGGGTTCGAAGTTCCGAAAGAACTCGAAGGCATTGATCCACGAAAAGTCATCGGACTCACGATCGATCCCGAAGATTTAACGACGATTCGACGCAATCGGTTGAGCCGCCTGGGCCAAGATAAAGGCGGCGAATATGCGGACCCAGAAAAGGTGAATAATGAGATTGCCTATGCTGATGAAATCTTTAAGAAAAATAGACGCTGGGCCATCTTCAACGTAACCGGAAAAGCTCTCGAAGAGACCGCAGCCGAAATCATCCGACTCATGGCATCAAGACGATTGACTCCCCTCGATAGTTTCGAGAATACTCCCACGATCAAATGAAGTTAGAGATTCGTGAACGGTTGCGCGAGTAGAGCTCGCCTCCTGTGAGAGAAACTCTCTTAAAGTAGTCCCACGTTTGTTTTTGGGCGTAAGCCCAAGGAGAGCACCCCATGGCTCGAGGTTCAAAAGTCTGGTTCAACGGTAGTATTGTCCCCGCAGAAGAAGCAAAAATCAGCCTCTTCACTCACGGCTTACATTACGGCAGCGGCGCATTCGAAGGCATCCGCGCTTACAAACAAAAAGCGGGCGGCGGAGCAGTGTTTCGCCTCGAAGATCACGTCAGGCGTTTATTCGAATCCGTGAAGATCATGGGATTCCAAATCCCCTTCTCCGAAAAAGAAATCCTCCAAGCTTGTTTGGACGCTTGTAAGGCAAACAGCTTCGAAGAGTGCTACATCCGACCAATTGTTTTCGTGGGCGATGAGCAGCTCGGCGTTTTCCCGGGCGAAAACCCAAAACTCAACGTCGCCGTTCTCACCTGGGAATGGGGCTCCTACTTGGGTGACCGCGGAATCAACGAAGGCGCGAAACTCAAAATCTCGACTTTCAACCGCCCTCACCCGAACTCGGTGATGACCAAGGGTAAAATCACCGGTCAATACGTGACCGGCGTGATGGCAAAACGCGAAGCAAAACTCCAAGGCTTCGACGAAGCTCTTCTCCTCGACACCGAAGGATATCTCGCAGAAGGTTCCGGCGAGAACCTGTTCATGATTCGTAATGGTGTCGTGAAGACCACTCCGCTCACTACGATCTTGAACGGAATCACACGCCAAACCGTGATCGACTACTTCGAACACAAGGGCGTGAAAGTGGTGGGAGATCGATTCACCCGCGATGAAATTTACTGCGCAGACGAAGCATTCATGACCGGAACGGCTGCGGAAATTACGCCCATCCAAAGCATTGATGGTCGCATGATCGGCGCCGGAAAACCGGGCCCGATCGTTCGCGAACTTCAACGCGATTACCAGTCAATCGTTCGCGGAGAGTTGAAACTTCCGTACATGAAAAACTGGTGGTCGAAGATTTAAGATCGGATTCGAAAAATGTGGGTCGGCTCGGGAAAAATCACGCTCGACTTCTATAATAACTCCGACCTGAATGAAAAACGCGAGCAGATCGAGAAGCTTTGTACGGATCTCCGTAAAAAGTTTAATCTTTCTGCCCTTGAAGTGGACGCCTTTGATGAACTTGAAAAATGCGTGATCGGTTTCGCGGCTGTCATTCCCGAAAACTGGAAAACTCAAAGTGCAAAAACCTTTCTCGAGAAGGTCTGTAAGACAATCGACGAGACAGCCTTCGCACGAGTTACGACCGAGGACGTAGAACTCCTCGCTCACGGCGGCGGCGAATATGAACTCGAGGAGAGAAGTTAATGGAAACCCACGAGAAGCTACTGGAGGCGAATAAGAACTGGGTTGCGGAGAAACTCAAGCTCCAACCGGACTACTTCAAGAAGCTTGCAGGCGATCAAAATCCGGAATTCCTCTGGATTGGATGCTCGGACAGTCGTGTTCCTGCCGAAGAAATTACAGGGACCCAGCCCGGTGAAATTTTCGTCCACCGAAATGTTGCAAACCTCGTCGTACACACGGACTTCAATCTCTTAAGCGTCCTTCAGTACGCAGTGGAGTTTCTGAAGGTAAAACACATCATCCTTTGTGGCCATTACGGATGCGGGGGCGTGCGTTTCGCGCTCACTCAACAAAGCGTCGGATTCTTAAACCAGTGGCTTCGCTACATCAAAGACGTCTTCGCAGAAAATCAAACCGAACTTCTCGCGATCGAAAGCGACGACGAACGTTGGAAGCGGCTCGTAGAGCTGAACGTCCTCGAGCAAGTCCAGAACCTCGCTCGAACTTCGATCGTCCAGAAGGCCTGGGGCACGGGCCAGGACCTATCCATTCATGGTTGGGTATATGGCTTAAACGATGGATTTATCAAGGACCTAACGCGAATGGATAGCGATTCGACCCTGAATGAGATCTACCGCTTCAACTGGGTTAGAAAGAATCCTTAAGGCGCCCTCTTTCCCTTTTTGACTGGGCTTGAGACAATCTCTCCCAGCCATGTTCACGAAGGACACTCACCAGGAACTCACCCCACTCATCTACACCCAGTGGATGCTTCTCATCTTCTGCGCAGGCATCATGAACGTGACTGCGTTTATGGGGCTTGGAACGTTCGCAACCCACGTAACGGGATTTGCCACACTCTTTGGAGTGCATACTTCTGAACTTCGATGGGGGAATGCCCTCGCGGCGCTGTCCGTACCCCTCTTCTTCCTTTTAGGTGCGATCATCTCCGGAATCTGTATTGATGGACGAATCCGAAAAGGCCGATTTCCGCATTACGATTACGTGATGATGCTTTGTGCAGTCTCTCTCTTCGCAGCATGCTGGATCGGAAACGTAAAAATCTTCGCAGTCGACCAGACGTACGAGCACATTAAGAAAAACTTCGTCCTTTTATCGCTCATTTGTCTCCCGAGCGGACTCTTAAATGCCGCCGTTTCCTATTCTTCGAAAGCGACACTTCGGATTACCCATCTCACGGGGGTAACAACGGACCTGGGTCGGGGAATCGCGGAGCTCATTTCCACACGAGGAACGCATTCCGCCCACGTGGATAAGGAAAAACGCTTGGTTCGACTTCGAATCGGGACGATTCTGTCCTTTGTAGCGGGTTCGACGGTCGGGGGCTTACTCTTTAAACGAATCGACTTCGACGTACTCTTACTTCCAGCCGTCTATTTTCTTTACGCCGCGATTCACGGGCGCCAGGTGAAAAACAGAGATTAAACAAGTCCTGTGAGGCTCGCTAACTTCATGGACGCGCGAATTTCATCGCGAGTGACGGTGGCGGTTCCGCGTTTACCGACAACCACACCTGCACCGAGGTTACCCAGCACGGCAGCTTCTTCGATCGTCGCTCCGGCTGCCATCGCGATTGCCATCACGGCGATCACTGTATCCCCCGCACCCGAAACATCATAAACTTCGCGCGCGAAGGTTGGAATGAGCTTCATGCCTTTTCCGTTTTTCCTGAAAATAGCCATTCCGTCCTTTCCGCGGGTGATGACGACGTATTCGCCTTTCGTGAGACTCAGAAGCTTCCGTCCAGCCTGTTCAAGCGACTCATTATCGGTGATTTCAATTCCGGAGAGCTTTTCAGCCTCCGATTTGTTCGGGGTGATAAAGCTTGCGCCTTCATAATAGTTCGCGGGTGTTTTCTGGTTCGGGTCGACTGCGATGATTTTCTTAGCGCGTCGAGCGATCGAGAAAATTTCCTGAGCGAGTTCTCGAGATACCATTCCTTTCGCGTAATCCTGAAGAATGACGATGTCGCATTCCCGAATGAGCGACTTCACGCGAGCGAGGATCTGTTTCTCGATTTTTGGAGAAACAGCGTGCGGACTCTCATAATCGACCCTTAAGAGCTGCTGGCGATCGCTCACCACACGCTCCTTTACGATCGTCCGGCGAGTGGAATCGACGATAAGACCGCGAGTCGAAACCTTCATTTTAGAGAGGAGCGCCTTAAACTCTCCGGCAAAACGATCCTTCCCGATCGTCCCCACTAAATGGCAATGGGAACTTAATGCTTGGATGTTATCTGCAACGTTCGACGCAAGTCCGAGTTTATGCATCTCTCCCGTCACACGAACAATCGGCACCGGAGCTTCCGGAGAAATTCGCTCGACCTCACCCACCGTGTAGCGATCAATCCCGACGTCACCCACCACTAAAACGCGTTTTTTCGAAAAGTTCGAAAGGAGCGCCTCAAGTCTAGGATTCGGAGATCCGACGGTTCCGATAGAAGAATGGGTTTTCGATTCTTTTTTCTTTTTCATAAATTTCTATTTTTCAGTCGAAGGCTGCGTCTGATTCGAGCGATCCGCATTCAGATCTTGAGCGCGTTTCACGGCCGCGTCACTCAAAAGCCGAGTCGCCTCTTCCAGTGCCTGCTTCGGTAAAATCGAGCGCATACAGGGGTAATAGTTACACTTCGGACCCCGACAGGAAAAATCTTCTCCACAGTAGGCTTCAGGAACTAAGACAGCCGCATCATCGAAGTTCTTCACGTACGGGCCCCAGCGGATCGCGCTTTGAACGCGAATGGGTGGATAAAACGTCACAACCGGCTTTCCTAGAGCCACCGCTACGTGGAGCGGGCCCGTGCTTGGTGCGACGACGATACTTGCGCTCTGATAGAGCGCTGCTAATCGATCGACACCTGTTCCCTGCTCAGCGAGGTAAAACAGAATGGGTTTCTCGGTCCCTTTTAACGAGTCTTCAAGGCGTTCCAGTAACGACGCTTCTGCAACCCCGCCCGTAATGAGTATCCGATGCCCTTCACGATCGAGAGCTCGAATCAATTCTACAGAATAATTTTCTGGCCAGTTGAGCGCACTCCCACCCATTCCCGGATGCACGGCCACTAAATGTTCGCGGAGATTAGGGTCAGGGATGTAGCCCTTTTGATCGAGCCAGTTTTTAGCCCACTCCGTTTGTTCAGCTGGAACGGAGATACGGGTAAGAAGAGTCTGAGTCCCAACGCGGATTCCAAGCTTACGTAAAAGCTGGAGATTGTAATCAGCCTCGTGCATCTCTACGAGCGAGCGGCGTTGTCGCGTTCCACGATTGTAAAAGAAAAAGGAATGGAGCTTTGAGAGCGGCCCAATTCGATTCGGAACACCGACACCATAAATCGCCGCTGCAAGTTTGAGCGTGGATTGAAGAACGATTGAAATTTGAAATTTCTGCGCTTTCAATTCTTCCATGAGTCGAAAGAAACCACGTATACCGCTGTGACGCCCTTCTGGTTCATAGACATAAACCGCATCAATCCCCTCTACACCGCGAAGCAGAGGAGCAGCGAGATCGCGGACCAGGAATGTAATATGGGAATTGGGGTAATGCTTTTTAAGCGCAGCGACTACGGGCGTGGAAAGAACCACGTCGCCAAGGCGATCCGGTCGCGCGATCAGTATCCGGGGAGACTGAACGCTGGAAGTGGGGGAAACGGACGCAGTCATCAGGTCTTGCCCTTTAGACCTAGTTTAGAACGAATTTTCTCTTCCATCCAGTCCACGACCTCATCGAGTGTGTATTGGCTGGTGTCGAGCTCAATGGCGTCCGGGGCTCGCTTCAGAGGAGCGATGGCCCGGGTGGAATCCCCGTGGTCACGATCAGCGATTTGCTTTTTTAACTCCTGATAGCTGGGGGCATCCGCTCCCGATGCTTCGAGCTCCGCCAAGCGGCGCTTCGCGCGCTCTTCGATCGAGGCTGTCAGGAAAAACTTCACGTCGGCATCAGGGAAAATAACGGTCCCGATATCACGACCCTCGAGAATAGAGCGACCCTGCCCCCCCATCGTTCGCTGAAGCCCAAGTAGCGCCTGGCGAACGCCCGCCACAGCGGACACGCGTGAAGAAGCGATACTGATTTCCGGGGTGCGAATGTAAGGAGTCAGATCTTTACCGTTTGCGAAAATTCGGTTCGAAGGATTCTTCTTGGGATCGCGCTTAAACTCAAGTTTCAGAGAGTTCGCGATAACCGTAGCACGCTCCTCATCGGCTTTTGAGAGTTCCATTAAGCCCGTTTCGAGGAGTCCCTTTTCACTTAAAAGCGTGTAAGCAATCGAGCGGTACAAGGCTCCGGTATCCACGTGGATGAAGCCTAGGCGTTCTGCGAGACGCTTGGTCGCGGAACTCTTACCCGTTCCCGCTGGGCCATCGATCGCAATCACAGGCCCGAGTTTCGGTATGGAGAGTAGATCTTGAACACTCATCGTCCCAATCCTCGTGCCGGATTGTGAGTCGATACGATCTGAGACTGTGTCATCCGGCCAGTCATTTTCTTCAAATTCAGTTTTCCGTATTTCTTCTGAAGGCGCTTTTGAAGAACGGCGTCTCGAACTTCTTCAAGCAGGGCCTGCACTGCGATTTTATTCTCCTCCATCGTACCGATGGAAATACGAACAGAATCGAGAAATCCGTAGTTCGAAACAGGTCTGAAAATAATTCCACGTCTTAAGCAGTTCTGAAAAACTTCGTATCCCGTTTTTCCAAATCCCGCGTGCGTATCGCAGAGAAGAAAATTCCCTTGGGACGGCAAATGCGGAACCTTCATATCCTTCAAAGCCTGATGCCAAAACTTCATGCCTTGGGTATTGAGTTTTTTCGCTTTTCTCGTGAACGCCGTATCCTCAAGTGCCGCAACAGCGGCTTCTTGCGCGAGAGAATTTAAATTAAATGGCATCCTCGTTTTTTCAAGGATCCCAATTGTATCCGCCGGTCCCACGCCGTAACCCACACGAAGTCCTGCGATTCCGTAAATCTTCGAAAAGGTTCGGAGCATAACGGTGTTTGGGTACCACTCGCGGACTTTGAGTGGGTCTGGGAGGTTTTTTGCTGTGACGTATTCCCAATAAGCGTAATCGAGAACGAGCATGACCGAGCCACCCCGAATCGTTTTCAGCTCCTCAACCAGGGCTCTTACTTCTTGGGTCGTGTTATGGGTTCCGGTCGGATTATTTGGATTCGCTAAGAATACAAATTTCACGCGAGGGTTTTTTCGAACTACCGACGCCATCGCCTTCAAATCGAAGCGATAATCCTTCGTGAGGGGCGTTTCTAAAGTTTTAATCCCATGGACCTGGGCGCAGATTTTATACGCGATGAAGGCTTTATCGGAGGTGACCATCTGATCACCCGGCACTGAAAACGAACGGATCAGAAGGTCGATGATTTCGTTTGAGCCATTTCCAAGAACGATTTCATTCGTCGGCACACCCAGATGTTTCGAGAGCGCGTTCTTCAAATGGTAAGAAGTCGCGTCCGGATAAAGATTCAGAGAATCTTCGTAGGTTTTCAAAAGGCGAATCGCTTTTGGAGAGGGCCCAAGCGGGTTTTCGTTTGATGCGAGTTTAATCACGCGCTTCAATCCGTACTCACGCTGAGTTTCTTCGATGGGTTTTCCGGGAACGTAAGGTGCTAATTTCTGAATGTAATCAGGTGCAAGAGGCTTCGACATGGTGTTTCGCGAACTACACCACGGGGCGTACCTTGGCGCAAGCCCACTCCACGCTCTCGAGCTCTGCTTTAAAGCTCTGTAAAATCGAGAGGCTAAGTCGCTTTACGCGCTCAGCCATTTCTGGGGATTTCAAGCCTAAGTCGAAGAGCCCCGCAGCCTTCACCGGTGCGCCGGTGGCGTCGATGTTAATGCCGGCATGGAGAAGCTTCGAAACGGGGCTGGCGGTCACAATCGAAACCGAAAGTTTCGAGTCGTTCCAAAAGAGATCGTCGCCGTCTCTGCGAATGCTCACGCCATATTCACGCGAAATTTCCTGACCCACTGTCGACATGAAGAGTCTCTGAAGGAGAACCCCTTCTTGCAGACCGATATCAAAAAACTCACCGATAAAATGAAGCATGAGTTTCGAGCGAATAAAGTCCTGAGCAAGCTTGTCTTCGTAATCAACAAGGCTCTCCGTTTTTACCTCGCACGGACCGATGAATGCGCCGATCCCATGCCCCTTCACACCCAGTTCGGTGAGAAGGAAATGGGGCCTGAGTTCAGGTCCATTGTAGGTGCGGGTTTGATCTGAAAAAGCAAAACTCAAGCGCATGTGTGGAATGGGTTCTAGCGCGAATCGGTCATTCAGAAAACCGTGAAAATCAGCGAAAATTCACGCACGCCAGCTCGGATAGGCTTGAGTAACCTGTATCGATTCAGGCGTTTTGATTAAAACGGTCGGGTTAGATGGGATTTAAGAAGATACAGAAGCTTCACGCATTCACTGCGCGAAGATAGCGCCCACATGACTCGCATTTTCCGCATGCGACTTCACCCGAATAGTAACAAGACCAAACGG
>CAYOJT010000052.1:0-12423 GCA_964404365.1 uncultured Bacteriovoracaceae bacterium | reverse complement strand
GGTTGCTATCCATCAATCCGCTACGGGTCAGCTTTCCTACGTCGATGAAGAAGGTAATCCTTTCTTTGGCATCAACTTAACAGCGGATGCGTATCTGCCCATCATCTCTGGATTTGAAAAGGATCAGATCCCACTCGCACTGAGTCTCATTCAGGACTGGTCGAAATATAAACTCGACCCGAATTTCGTACTTTCTTCGGTCGAGATGAATCGGGATCGAGGAATTCGCATGATGGTGACTTACCCGTTGAAGGGAAAAACGGGTCGGACCTGGATTGAGATGGGAGCCGGATACGGCTCAGACGTTGAAGCGCTGCTTCTAAGGGTTCGTGAGGTCATGACCTACTTGAGTCAAAATAATATCGTTGCGCGCCAAGTTTTTGCCGACCTGGGCAAAAAAATAGTTGTCAGAATCGCTCGTAGTTCATAAACTCCCAATAAGAGGCAGTTTTTGCCGACCCTTAACACTTCGCACCGTCTTACTGGTGTGAGTCATCGGGCGGATCCCATGGGAGGGATTCTTGTATGTCCAAAAAGGACTTTGTAGTCGGGCTCGACATTGGAACCACTAAAATTTGCTGCATCGTGGGGGAAGTCCACGAGCGAGGACCGCATCCGGTCATCGACATTATCGGAATTGGAACCACACCTTCGGTGGGTCTCCGAAAGGGTGTCGTCATCAATATTGAATCTACCGTTGAGTCGATTGCGAAAGCAGTTGAAGAAGCTGAACTCATGGCAGGTGTTGAAATCACCAACGTCTATACGGGAATCGCAGGCGGACACATCAAGTCGTTCAACTCCACAGGTGTGGTTGCGGTTAAAGATAAAGAAATCACCGAAAGCGACGTAAATCGCTGCATTGAGGCTGCAAAAGCTGTCGCGATCCCGCTCGATCGCGAAGTGATTCACATCATGCCTCAAGAATTCATCATCGATGGACAAAGCGGAATTCGCGATCCGATCGGAATGACCGGAATGCGTTTAGAGGGAAAAGTTCACATCGTGACCGGTGCTGTTTCGTCCGCACAAAATATTATCAAGTGCGCGAACAAAGCTGGACTCAACGTTCAAGAAATTTGTTTGGAGCCGATTGCATCGAGCGCTGGAGTTTTGGGCGACGATGAAAAAGAACTCGGCGTGGTGCTTGTTGATATCGGTGGCGGAACAAGCGACATCGCAATCTTTAAAGAAGGTTCGATCGTGTACACGGGCGTTCTCGCGGTGGGTGGAAATCACATCACGAACGACATCGCGATGGGACTACGTACGCCTCAAAACGAAGCTGAAAAACTGAAAATCGCTCACGGTTGCGCGCTTGCGTCATTAGTTCGCCCAGACGAAACGATCGAAGTTCCAGGAGTGGGTGGAAGAAAATCCCGTCTGGTTCCTCGCCGTTTGCTCGCTGAGATTATCGAGCCACGAGTCGAAGAAATGTTCTCGCTCATTCAGCGTGAAGTCGTTCAAAGCGGACATGCCGATAGCTTAGCTGGTGGAATCGTTATTACGGGGGGCTCGAGTCTTCTTGAAGGCATGCCCGAAATGGCGGAGTTCGTGTTCGAAATGCCAGTGAAGCGCGGAGTTCCCCAAAATATCGGTGGTCTCCGAGACGTTGTGAGCAGTCCAAAATTCGCAACCGGCGTGGGTCTCTTGAAGTACGGCGCACGCAATGGAGCAAAAACAAAGTTTCAGATCCGCGAAAAGAATATCTACGACAAAGTTCGGGGTTCAATGCGGACCTGGATACAGGATTTATTCTAAAAAGGTTCTAAGGAAGGGCCGCGGGTGACTGATCGAAAGAAACGTCACTAGCGAAGGGTTAAACAGGAGATTCCGGAAACGGTCTCTTCACCAAGTAAAGAGGAGCAACAAGGATGTTTGAAATCGATCAAGTCGCCACACAAGGTGCGAAAATCAAGGTAATCGGGGTCGGTGGATCCGGCTGTAACGCGATCAACACGATGATCAAGATGGGCTTACAGGGTGTGGAATTTATCACCTGTAACACGGACATCCAGGCGCTCAACGCGTCGCTTGCTCAAACGAAAGTTTCGATCGGTCAAGAAATCACACGCGGTCTCGGCGCAGGCGCGAACCCAGAAGTGGGTCGTAAAGCCGCTCTCGAAGACTACGCACGTATTGCTGAACTCGTTGCAGGTGCGGACATGGTGTTCATCACCGCGGGTATGGGTGGCGGAACCGGAACCGGTGCTGCTCCGATTGTTGCGAAAATCGCAAAAGAGGCTGGCGCACTCACCGTGGGCGTGGTCACGAAACCATTTATGTTCGAAGGTCGTAAACGCATGAAGCACGCTGACGAAGGTCTAGCAGCTCTTCGTGAAAACGTGGACTCCCTCATCATGATCCCGAACCAACGTCTCCTTCAAATCTCGGGCGCTAAGCTCTCGATGATGGATGCGTTCAAAAAAGCGGACGAAGTTCTCTTGAACGCCGTTCAAGGGATCTCCGATCTGATCAACTGCACCGGTCACATTAACTGTGACTTCGCAGACGTTCGAACGATCATGAATAACCGCGGAATGGCTCTCATGGGTATCGGTCATGCTAAAGGCGAACACCGCGCCGTGGAAGCTGCGACGAACGCAATCTCAAGCCCACTCCTCGAAGATATTTCGATCAACGGAGCGACCGGCATCATCATCAACATCACGGGCGGCGCGGATCTTTCGATCCACGAAGTTAACGAAGCAACCTCCCTCATCATGGAAGCTGCTCACCCAGATGCAGAGATCATCTTCGGTACCGTCATTGATGAAACGATGAACGATGCAGTGAAGATCACTGTGATCGCTACGGGACTTGGAGCTGCAGCTCAAGCTGCTCTCACCCCGAGCGCTCAAGCATCCGCTCCAGTTGCAGCAGCAACAGCGGCTCCGGCAGCAGTAGTTGCACCTGTGATGGCAAGTGCGCCGATCCAACCCCCAATGCCGAACGCCGCTATGATTCAAGCCGCAGCACAAACTGCAGCGCCAGTCATGCCTTCGGCTAACTTCCAGCCTTCCATTCAACCTGTGAAAGTAGAAGTTCACGTTGAAGAAGAAAAGGAAGAGATGCTCCCTACGCCTGAAGCGGTTGAAGAATCGGTCAACCCAGGACTGGCAGCTCGCAAGATGGGTGAAAGTGCTGAGGCTGGCGAATTGGCTCGTGCAAGAGCGATCGCTCAACGCCTTGGAATCACGAACCTCACGGACGACGAGTACGATGTTCCAACGTACATGCGCCGCCGCGGGGCTGATCAAGAGTTATAATTTTTGAAAGAAATGAACCCCGGGTTGCCGAATCGGCGATCCGGGGTTTTTTTATGGAAAAAGAATACATACTCGAAACCGAGCGAACCCGGATGCGTCCCCATGAAATGAGCGACGCTGCATTCATGATGTATTTGAACTCAGATCCTGAGGTCGTCCGCTACACCGGGGACTCTCCATTCAAAGATATTCAAGAAGCTGAAGTAATCATGGAACGTCTCCGAAAACAGTTTCAGTTCGATCGAACCGGGCGATTTATCGTTGAATTGAAAGAAACAGGAGAGCCGATCGGGTGGTGTGGGTTGCGCTGGTTTCCAGAAGTGGTGATGCACGATCTGGGTTATCGCTTTTTAAAGAACGCTTGGGGTAAGGGCTATGCAACTGAAACATCCATTGCATGCTTAAGTTACGGAAAAAACGACCTGAAGTTGAAAAGGGTATTCGCTAAAGCCATGCGCGAGAATCTTGCATCTATTCGCGTGCTTGAAAAATTAGGATTCAAAGAAACGGCGCTCGTGTTACCGGATAAACTTGAAAAGGAAGTTTCGTTTATTCTCGATTTTTAGCGAGAAATATCAGCCGAGCTACCGCTATCAATAAACTTTCCGCATTTCTTACTTCGCGAGCGATCACGCCCCGGGATTACGTTTAAGCAGGAGTTATAGACGTCGTCGGTAGAAAAAGCCTGGTACTCGAAATTACCCAGTAATCCCTGTTCGCCCACTGACGTGGTCGTCTTATAATACATCGGAGTTCGACGAATGAAGCAGGGACCTAGATCGTTATTGAAGCTCATCGCATAGTTCGGATTCGTAAGAGGTCTGAAGAAGTTGTTGCGATCAGTTTCACTGTTGGACGAGATCGGTACGCACTTATTTCCATTCGCGCGCCTTCGTTCCCATTCATCAAATGGCATGGGAACAGTAATTTCTCCGAACTTCTCGAGAACGTACTCTTTTCCGTTTGCTACAACGTAGGGCACCACGTGAAACCACCAACCTTGAGCATCGCGATAGGCCCATGGTTTGTTTGGATTCGACCACCAAGCGTAGAACAGAAATATTTTTCCGGATTGAATTTGGTGTTGTTTGTAAAGCTGATAGCCCCAAAGGTGTGCTCGCTCGTAACAAAGTCCATTTTGATTGATCGATAGATCCGAGGAGAGGTCGGCATAAAGTTCATCGATCTTTCCAGCACCCACATCCGTGAGCCGATAGTTTCCAAATTCCGAGAGGATGGACGGATCATTTTCATCTGCACCTGCGAGAGACGAAAAAGTCGCTGTGAACATGAACAACGAGACCGCGTATTTTAGAAATGGGCCCATAAGCGAGATCCTCTCCATTCGAATCGAGCCCGGGATTTATAGCATGAGAACAGTTAAAAATGGACAAATTTAATCAACTACTTTCATGGTCCTATCCTATTGAAATTATGATCGATTTTAGAGTTTAGCGAGTCAAAGCGCGATCCCCGTTCGAGACCAGGACGACAGCAGAGAGGATGAGGAGGAAGGCCAGTCCACTCCGCCAATTCGGAGTTTCACCAAGAGCAAGCCAGGCAAACACCATGAACACAACGAGCGTGATCGCTTCCTGAAGAATCTTAAGCTGGTATCCGGATAGTCCCGCCCCCATGTAACCCAGACGATTCGCTGGGACCTGAAGGGCATATTCCGGGAGCGCAATCAGCCAACTCGCCAAAATCGCAATCCAAAGCGGCGCGCTCTTAAATCGAAGATGCCCGTACCACGCCATCGTCATGAAAGTATTGGAGGCAAAAAGCAGCGCGACTGTCTTTAGCATTTAAACACCTGCCGAACCGGTCGTAAGTCCGCCATCGACTTGAATGCATTGGCCGGTCACATAATTCGCTTCATCACTGGAGAGAAACGCAACGATCGAAGCGATGTCTTCAGGTTTTCCGATTCGTTTAAACGGAATTTTTGAAATAAACTTATCTTTCACTTCCTGTGGGATCGCTTGAGTCATTTGAGTATCGATGAGACCGGGCGCTACCGCATTCACATTAATTTGAAATCGAGCCAATTCTAGCGCCCATGTGCGCGTGAGACCAACTACCCCGGCTTTCGATGCGGCGTAGTTTGTTTGACCGATATTTCCAAGCCATGCGATGGAAGCGAGATTCACGATCTTTCCATAATTTTGTTCGACCATGATCTTCGCGCACGCCTGACCCATGTTGAATGGCCCTTTGAGATTCACGCGGATCACCTCGTCCCATTTTTCTTCTGTGAGTTTTACTAAAAGCGAGTCACGCGTGATTCCAGCGTTATTCACTAAAATATCCACGCGACCAAAAGCTGCCTTCGCCTCTCCAACGAGTGCAGTCGCATCCGTAGTCTTTGAAACATCGTGAGTGCTCACTAACGCTTTTCGCCCAAGCTCTGTGATTTGGCGTGCGACGGACTCGGCGTTCTCGCGGCTGATGTCGTTCACCACAACGTTTGCACCTTCATGCGCCAGACGAAGAGCGGTTGCCGCGCCCAGTCCACGTCCCGAACCTGTGACGATTGCTACTCGATTGGAAAGGCGTTGTGGGTATTGCATGGATGAGTCCTTTTCTTCAGTTTGTGAAAAATCTTTGTCCTTAAAATCATAGGGATTTTAAGTAATTTATCAAAGGTTTTATAAGACCAAGATTTTAACTTCGACTCAGAGGGACAAATTCATTCAGTATCGCCAATAATATTTCGCCGGACGGCTAGGAATCTGATGAGAGTTCTTTAACCTCAACTCACGTAATTTCAGTTCCCGCGAAAGCGGGGCGAAAACAAAAGGGGAAATAGAAAATGAAGTCTCTCTTGAAGGCTGTATTGCTCGCGCTCGCATTCATCGCGCAAGCATCCGCTGCTCAGCAGTACGTTCCAGGCGAAGTGATTGTAAAATTTAAAAAGCAAGTTCGTCGCGAACGTGAAACGATGGCAGCTTTTTACAATAAACTTGGAGCCGAAAAAGTATTCCGTTTCACGGGATCAATGGATGGTTTCGAGCGGATCACGATTTCGAAATCACTCTCCGTTCGCGATGCGATTCGCGAAGCGATGGCAGATTCGAGCGTCGAATACGCCCAGCCGAACTTCATTTTCACAACTCTTCCTGTCGAGTTTGAAACCGCATCGGCGCCACAAGCTCCAAGGAGCGGTGGACTCTGGCCGTCTCGTCCGGGCCCCGGTCCTACGACGCCTCCTACGCGTCCAACCGTGAACCCACCGCCAGCGGAAGTGAATCCACCTCAAGCGGATCCAAAGTTGAGCGATCTTTACGGTATGGAAATTATCGGCGCGACCCAAACCTGGGAAAAAAATAACGGTAAAACAATTCTGGTTGCGGATATCGATACGGGTGCGGACTACAACCACGAAGATCTTTCCTTGAATATGTGGAGAAACCCAGACCCTACGAACGGCGACGTAGTGGGATTTGATTTCGTTCACAACGATGGACTCCCCTACGACGACAATATGCACGGATCCCACACCGCAGGTACGATTGGTGCGGTCGGTGGTAACGGTTTAGGCGTTGTGGGCGTCGCTCCTCGAGTTTCCATCATGGCGGTGAAATTTCTCTCGGCAGAAGGAAGCGGAACTACCGCCGATGCAGTTCGTGCAATTGATTACGCTGTTGAGCATGGCGCAAAAATTCTTTCGAACAGCTGGGGTGGTGGAGCAGACGAAGAAAACAACATCCTACTCGAAGCGATTAATCGCGCTAAAGACAAAGGTGTTCTCTTCATTGCGTCCGCAGGAAATAACTCTCAAGACAACGATGGAAAAAATGCTTCTTATCCAGCAGCGTTTAATACCGAAAACATGATCGCAGTTGCAGCGACCGATCGGAATGATCAGCTTGCTCAATTTTCGAACTACGGTAAGAAATCGGTGCACCTAGCGGCTCCGGGTGTAAAAATCTTGAGCTCCACTCCGAGCAACACCTACAAAGTTGCATCTGGAACTTCGATGAGCTGTCCACACGTTGCAGGAGCTGCAGCTCTCGTATGGGCGAAGCACCCAACCTGGACCTATAAAGAAGTGAAAGCTGCGCTCATGGCATCGGTCGATAAACTTCCGGGCTTGGCGGATAACACCATTTCGGGTGGACGCTTAAACGTGAAGCGCGCTCTCGAACAATAAGAGCGATCATTAAACAAAGACTATGTAAGGGCCCTGGGAAATTCCCGGGGCCTTTTCGTTTGTGGAAGATTTAGGATTTCTTAGGGCTAAAGCGACACCGAATTAGGTCAAAAGGGACATTGTGGGCCTAAATAAACGCGGTGCCCGTGACCCATTTCGGCTGCCCAGCGCGAAATGCCAGCCGCCCAAAAAAGCCTAACATATTGAAATAATGTGGTTTTTAGACTTCTTGCAGCTCTTGGCACATCCTTAGCTTATCTTAGATGCGGAGGCTGTGAGAGGGAAACTCCCTCTCCAAGAAAGGAGATCGTTTATGAAGAAATTCAACAACGACATGCAGACAAAGCTCAACCCCGCTTTAGATTGCGCCTACGCCCCGTACCGCGGTTCACGCGGGTACGCCATTCTACTCTGGTCTGTGTTTGGTCCCGCAGATCGATATTACGACGGTTATCGCGAGTACTACTCCGAGCTGAAGTAAAAATCGAAAACTGAAAACGGAACTCAATTAACCAAACATACGACAAGGATTCGTCAACTTTCATCCACAGTAAATAAGTCATGATGACCTAAAGTTTTTAGGTCGAAACCTCAGCCGGCAGGCTCCACTCAAAGGATTAGAGTGAAACTCCGACTGAGACGCCCGAAGTGTCTCTTGCAAGGATGCGAGAAAGTTTCGGGAAAGAAAGGCGAGATAAGGAATTCTCACCTTTCGACTTCGACCAAAGACAGCTGGGATGGATAACCCCACCAAGGAGTACCCCATGAACCCGACCCTAGAGATGTCCAAGAAATTTAGAACCCTGTTCGAAACCGAGAAAAAGAAACTTCTCTTCAGTAGCCGCCTCGTTAATGAAGACTTTGCGATCCAAGCTGATGACCTGATGGACGAAGTGGATTTCACGAGCTTCGAACTCGAAAACCAAATGAAGCTCCGCCTTCGCAATCGCGAAGCACTCTACCTGAAGAAGATCGATGAAGCGCTCGAACGCATCAAAGCCGGCACCTTCGGTGCGTGTGAGAAGTGTGAAGAAGCGATCGAACTTCGCAGGCTAGAAGCCCGCCCAACCACAACACTCTGTGTTTCCTGCAAAGAGGAAGAAGAGAAGTTGGAAAAAGTTCACATCGACGGCCACAAGCCGAAGAGCGTGGGCCGCGGCTTCAAACTCGCGTAACCTTAAAAAAGCATAAGCCAAAGTAAGTTCGGTCCGCTTGTCATGGATGACGAGTTGACCAGCACGGATGCGTAAAAACTATTCCCAAGGATTCGGGGAGTCGACTGTTAAAGGCTTACTAGCTCTCAAAGGGGACGTTGGAGTCGGTAGGTAGTATCAGTCGCACACGGCAGCGCTGGGCGCGCCGAAAAAAACAACCGGCGAAGTGGTAAGGGACGACTACTTCGCCGGTTTGCGTTTTATTTATGTGGATCCATTCATGGGTAAATTTTAGCGGACCAGCCATCCTGGCTTTGGACTGCTTTCGCCATCCATGGCTGCAGTCACTCCGTAAAACTTACCCATGAATGGATCCACATAAATAAAAGACTAAAGGCGAGAGGTCGTCCCTTGCCCTAAATCGCTTTGGAGACGCCGAAGCTTTCGTGCCTCCTTAGAAATAAAAAAGGCGCGACTCCGTGGGAGCCGCGCCTTTCGCTCAAGATTGAATTACGCGTAACGACGGGAGAAGGATTCTCCGAGCGACTTATGCTCGCGGCCGACTGCCGTGAAGATTTCCTTCTTCTCTTGTTCTTCTTTGCAGGAAACACAAAGGTGCGCGGTTGGGCGGGCTTCTAAGCGCTTTAACTCGATGGGCTCTTCGCACTCGACGCATTCACCAAAAGTGCCCTCTTCGATGCGGCGGAGGGCTTCGTCTACTTTTTTCAAATAGAGAGTTTCGCGGTTACAAAGGCGCATGCGCATGGATTGTTCGACATCGGTGGTGGCTTGATCGATTTCGTCAAAGCGGTCGTCGGTGTTAACGCTGAAATCTTCCCGAACGATTTTATCATTAAAGAGGATTTTTCTTTTTTCGGCTTCGAACAACTTCTTGAAGCGTTTGATCGTTTCTTTTCTCATGGCGTTTGGCCTCCCTTGAGTTCGCGGATCACCAGTTGACTGATGGACTGCAAAGTTTCCATGACACCTTCACCGCGGTTCGCTACAGCCTCGAACCATGGGCGTGCCATGGGGTTGAATGTTCGTTCGAGTTCCTTCACCGATACTGCTCCTGGAAGGTCCCTTTTGTTATATTGAAAAACGAGAGGTACTTTTTGAATGTCGTACCCCTGGAGCTCCAAATTCTTCTGAAGCTGCTCGAAGCTTTCAATATTTGCTTCCATGCGTTCCTGTTGTGAGTCCGCGACAAATACGATGCCGTCGACACCTTTCAGGATAAACTGTTGTGAAACTTCATAAAAAGTTTGTCCCGGGATCGTGTAGAGGTGAAAGCGCGTCTTGTAGCCACGCACATCACCCACACCCAGGGGCAAGAAATCGAAAAAGAGCGTCCGCTCATTTTCTGAAGTTCCCGCCGCAAAAAATCGACCACGACTTTCATTGTTCGTGTTCTCGTAGATGTACTGCACGTTAGTCGTCTTCCCGGAGAGCCCGGGTCCGACGTAAACGATTTTGCAGTTCACCTCTTTTGAGGCGTAATTGATAAAGCTCATCGCATTTCCATCCGGTTCTCGAGAGCTTTCCCGATGGTCTGGCGATCCGTGTATTCGAGTTGTCCACCCATCGGAATTCCGTGGGCGAGTTGAGTGATTTTAATGCCGAGCGGACGAATGAAGCGGGTGAGGTAAAGCGCGGTCGCATCCCCTTCAACGCTTGGGTTCATCGCGAGAATCACTTCTTTTAGGGTGTCTTTACTCTTTGTGATTCGTTCGAAGAGTTCCTTAATTTTTAAATCATCTGGGCCAATGCCATCGAGAGGCGAAAGCGCCCCATGGAGTACATGGTACGAGCCCTTGAAAGAGGAGGTGACTTCGATCGAATTCATATCGGTCGGACGCTCAACGACGCAAAGGAGCGAAGCTTCGCGCGACATATCCGCACAAATCCGACAAGGTGAAATGTCTGTGAAGGTGAAGCAGGAAGAGCAAAGTCCAATTTTCGTCTTCGCCTGTAAAAGCGCATCCGCTAATGCCTGCGCGTAAGTCGCATCTTGTTTCAAAATAAAATAAGCCAATCGCGTAGCTGTCTTTTCGCCAATTCCGGGAAGCTTCGAAAGTTCAAAAATAAGCTTCGAAACGGGATCAGCTTTGTAATTTCCAGCTGGATTCATCATTTTGAACCCTCCCCGTCGTTCGGATTCTCAGTCCATTCAATCGGACCTAGGTCTCCACCGAAGAGGTTTTTCGCTTCAGTGATAATGGGATGATTCATGACCTTGGCTTTTGCGTCCTGTTCGAGTTTCGCGGTTTCCTTTTGGCGGATCGAAGCGATGCTCTCGACTTTTTCACGTGTGGTGATGAAAAGTTTGCGGCTGGTCCCGAAGTACTCTTTTGTGAGCTGGTTTAACTGCTCTTGGTAAGTGCGGTTGGAGATTTGCTCCTTATAATAGTGAGCATCCGCTTCCGAGAAACAAATGGTGAATTCATCGTTCGGATTGATCGGAAAGAGATCACACGACGCCTTTTCCAAGAGCGAAGCGAGGAGTGGACGCTTCGATTTTACAAATCCGATAAAGGTTTCCCAGGACTGTGGGCCAGAAAATGGAGCGGTTGCGACTGCAGGAGCTTCTGTTTCCGGAGAAGCAAACGCCTCTTGGCGCTTAAGCGCGTTTGCTCCAAAAAGGAGTGAACCTGTTTTCAATACGGCCGGTTGTGAAACAGACGCGGTCGCTTGTGGCGTAGCTAATGTTGCAGGCGCTACGGTCGCGGCAACAGGAGTATTCGTCACTGGAGTCGAAACAGACGCGGGTGTAGCGGACGGAGCGGTAGAGCGTGCGGGAGTCGGCGTGGTCGTGCGAGGGCTTGTCCCACCGATTGATCCCGAAGTGATGGGAGCAGCGGAGGCTCGGACTAAGGCCTCGGCCATTGCACATTTAATAATGAGTACTTCGAGCACGATTCGGGGTTGAGGAGATTTCGAAACCCAATCAATGCCGTTTTGAAAAACTTGGAAGAAAAGTTCAATCTCTTCAAGCTCCCGCAGCGCCGAGATTCGTTTGAGTTCGGCTTTTTCTTCATCCGAGTACTCTAAAGACGGAGTCGGTGCATTGATCTTGACGATCATGGCCGCGTGGAGAAGTTCAATCAAATTTCGGACGAGGAGCTTCAGGTCGTGGCCGGAGCGATACGCATCTTCCACTAACTTAAGCGCCTGCGAAGGATTTTTCGAAAAGATTCCCTCTAAAATACCGAGAAGAGTTTGTCCTTCAATTAATCCGATGCTTTCGCGAACGGTCTCAGCGGTGATCTTTTGACCTGAATAAGCGATGACCTGATCCAAAAGAGAAAGCGCATCGCGCATCGATCCTTCGGACGCACGCGCAAGAAGGGAGAGAGCGGCTGGCTCGATTTGGATGTTTTCTGATTTCGCGACCTCGGAAATACGGTCCTGAACTTGAACCATCGTAACTTTTTTCAAGTCGAAACGCTGACAACGCGAGAGGATCGTTCCTGGAATTTTATGAGGCTCGGTCGTGGCGAGTAAAAAGATCACATGAGCTGGCGGCTCTTCGAGCGTCTTCAGGAGCGCATTGAACGCGGCCGTCGTCAGCATGTGAACTTCGTCGATAATATAAATTTTTCGAGTGCCGCTCGACGGTAAAAATTTTGCGTTCTCGCGAATCTCGCGAACCGCATCCACACCGTTGTTCGAGGCTCCATCGATTTCGATGACGTCGACAGAGGTACCGATTGCGATTTCCTTACAACTCGAACACTCGCCGCAGCTCGTGAGCCATTCTTGATTATTCTCTTTTACCCATTTGGAGTTCGGACAGCGCAGGGCTTTTGCGAATATTCGCGCGATGGAAGTCTTTCCGATTCCGCGA
>CAYOJT010000051.1:2654-12427 GCA_964404365.1 uncultured Bacteriovoracaceae bacterium | reverse complement strand
GTCGACGAATATCAGGACACGAACCCAGCGCAGTCAAAACTCCTGTCGCTGCTGACAGAAAAACAAAACAATATCTGTGTCGTTGGCGACGACGATCAGTCGATTTACGCCTGGCGAGGCGCTGACCCTACTCACATTCTCGAGTTTTCACGTCATTTCAAGGGGGCAAAGACCATTACACTCGATCAAAACTACCGCTCGACTTCGTTAATTTTAGACGCTGCGAACCGAGTGATCGAAAAAAACACAAAACGGCATCCGAAGAAACTCTGGAGCGATCAGGGGATCGGGAAACCGATCACTCAGATCATTGTCGAAGAAGATCGTCCGGAGGCGGAAGCCGTCGCCGATGAGATTCAAAGGCGAGTGAGTGATCCAAAGCTCGGCAAACGTTATCAGGACTTCGCCATCCTCTACCGATCAAACCCACAGTCCAGGCTCTTCGAAGAAGCGCTTCGCACCCGACGTATTCCCTATAAAATCGTCGGCACACTTTCATTCTTAGAACGAAAAGAAGTGAAGGACGCACTCTCCTACTGGCGACTTATTCAGAATTCCGGCGACGACGCTTCGTTTCGTAGGATTGTGAATTGGCCGACGCGCGGAATTGGAAAAAGTACAATTGATGCGTTTTCCAACTATGCGATCGAACATTCGGTTTCCCTGATGGACGCCGCACGTGTTTTAGCTTCTGAAGCGAACCCGAGCCTAGGGGTGAAGACGAAAGCTGCCGTCGCAGGATTTATTTCACTCATCGATGAAATGCGAAACGACTTGCTCCAAACGCCACTCGATCGCGAAGCGCTCTCCAATTGGGGCCGTAGGACTCACGCGAAAATCGAGTTTAAGAAGAACTTGTTCGACGACGAAGAAGATCCAAAAGTCGCTGAAAGAAAATGGGAAAACGTTGATGAACTTTCAAACGCGCTCGGACAATCCGAGATGCGAACGAACGAACACACCACTTCCCTTGACGCTTTGTCGGAGTTTTTACAGGCGATGACGCTTGATCCGGAGGAGGACAAGGAAGAAGACGAGGAAATGAAAGATCAGGTCACTCTCCTCACCCTTCACGGCTCGAAGGGGCTCGAATTTCCGATGGTTTTTATGGTGGGCTGTGAAGAAGGGTATTTGCCTCACCAAAGAACGATCAATGAAGGGATCGACTTTTCAGAGGAACGCAGACTCTGTTATGTCGGAATCACGCGCGCGAAAGAAGAACTCTTCCTGACTCGCGCGAAGAATCGAATTCGCTACGGTAAAAAAGTTCCGCGCCTTCAGAGCCGCTTTTTAGCGGATATTCCGGCCGAATGCCTAGTCGTTCAAGACGAGTCGCTCGCGCCTGAACCCACCTCCAAAGCCGCAAAAGAAGCTCACGAAACCCAAGTGAAGAGCTTCCTCTCCGCCATGCGTTCTCGCATCGGCACGGATCAGAAGTAGATTTTCACTTTCAGTTAATTTTCACCACCAGTTAACAACTCCAGAACCTTTCGATAGACGTTTATGCTCTGCGCTGATAATTACGCGTCAGTTTTTGAAAGGATTTCAGCCATGAAAACGAAAATTTTATCCGTCCTTACACTCCTCACCCTTATCGGATTTCAAAGCGCCCAAGCGGCGAAGCTCGAAAAAATCGAGAAACTGAAATCGAGATCGCTCGGAGCTTTAAACCTAGCTTGGAACGAGATGTGTATGGAATTCAGCGACTGGGAACGCGCAGGTCAAATCACTTGCACGAACGCCGCTGTCAGAGTCGTATCGCGGTCAGAAAATGAAAAATGGGAAAGCACCGTGAAACAATCCATCTTCATCAATGGGGATGGTTACGTGAGTGAAGCGGCAGCCACCGCGCTTAAAAATAACGAAATAGTGCTGAACAGAAAAATCGACGGACTCCTAAAGGACGCCGGCTACAAACGCACTCTACCGGTCCTTAATCAGAAAATCGGATATGTGAAAAAAGTCGCGCGAGATGAAATTGCGATGAAAGAATCCATCCTCGTATTCAACGCGTCCTATACCCACGCGTTCGGAAACGGCGCGGGCTTTTACTTAATCGATCTCGAGAAAAGCGAGATGCTCGAACTCTTTATGAATGCTGAAGAGTGACCCGTTTATGGACGATCGCGGCCAAAGCTACATAAGCCATCTGGAGCACAACAAAGAACGCCACACTTCCCTGTCCACCGCTTGAAAATCCGTATGAGTGGAGTCCGACGCCCAAAACAAAGTTCACTCCATACCAAGCCATCAAAACCAGGGTGAAGCTAACCACCGTCCAAGCGGCGAAACCAAAAGGTTTCATCCAACCCGTAAAGCGCGCGTGAATGACGGTCGTGTATCCCAAGAGCGCAATCAGTGCCCAGACTTCCTTTGGATCCCAACCCCAGAAGCGACCCCAGGAAAAATCGGCCCATATCCCACCCAAAATCGTTCCTGCAGCAAGGAGGGCGACTCCAAACTGCATGGCGCGATAACTGAGGAGATTCAGCATCGTGATTTTCTTTTTACCTTCTTCAGTCGTGTCCTTTTTCTTCAAGTACTGCCAAAGCGCAACGTTTCCGATTCCCATCGTGAGCGCAAAAGCCGCGTAGGAGAGTGTAATCGTGAGTACGTGAATGGTGAGCCAATAATTCGACCGAAGCACAGGGACCAGCGGCTGAATCGACGGATCAATCATCACAGGAGCTGCGTCGGATACGACCAACCCAATCGCGCCGAGCGCGGTCGATACCGTAAAGAGAAGCGTATTCTTTTGAATCCACCACAGAATGAATGAAAACATCACGGTTCCGAATGAAACCCAAACGATCGATTCATACATATTCGTCACGGGTGGACGACCAGCGATGTAGGACCGAATGACCATTCCCGCTACGTGAATCAGAAATGCTATCGTTGTGAGAGGAAGAGCGACCCTTACCCACTTCTTCATGCCCTGAGCTTTTGCATCGTCCAGCACGTTACTCGGGTGGAAAAACCGTGCGAGCAACCAAACAATGAAAGCCATGAAGTAGATAATCCAGGCGATACGAAACGGGTGCACTCGGTTGAACCACGATTCCAAGCTCACTTTTTTCGAAACGGACTGCGTCCAATCCGATCCCATCCCACTAATGACATTTCGCTTCAGATCCGAAACCGAGTATGTAAATCCGTCTTGGCTGTTCTGGTAATAATCGCCCAGAACCTTCATGAAGGATTCCCGAATCTCTTTACCCGGGAGTCCCGATAAGCCGCTCGTTGCGTGATCCGGCATCGCTACCGAGTACCAGGGATTCGGTGCTGCCGCTGGAATAAGAATCCACGCCTCACCCGTCACGACCGCACGATAAACTGTCACTCGATCCACAATTCGCTTCAGCTCCTCTTGGCGCGGGTCCGCCTTCGAGGTCTTTGAAATCGGAGTGGCTTGTTCGTTCGTGAGTCCACCTCGCCCCATTTTATTCGCGTAATCGGCGAGATAGGATTTTTGGAAAAGTTCATCCGGAGAGAAATATGTGCGTTCTTCATCTATCCCCAGCTGACGCTTCACATCTTTTCTGGTGATTTGAATAAATTCTTGTTTGTCCCAATCTTTCGGGAACGCCAGCCACGAAAGCATAAGCTCGACGGGATCCCACCCTTTAAAGACGCGCTTCCCGGTGACTGTTAGAGTGAATTCGCGCGCGAGAGAATCGAAAGGCTTGATCCGCCCTCCCGAGAGAACCGGGATCTCACCCATTTCAGAAAAGTCCCATCCCTTTCGCATTTCAGGCACTTTCGTAGGTGCCTCATCGGCAAGGGCGAAACCCATACCTAAAACGACTGGAAGGATACCGAGAAAAACTTGAAATCGGTTCATGCTGCTGTTTCCCCTGCCGCTTTTCTCAAGCGATAACGATTTAAAAAGAGCCAGACCACGCCCAGGCAAATCAGAAATGAGCCTAGGTACTTTAACCAGCGCCCCGGATCTTGATTCACTGAAAAGATCGAAATCGTTGGGCGCGGTTCTGCATCGATGTAACTCGACTGATAGAAGACGTAGCCACCGTACTTGAGCGGCTCGTTCATACTGATTTGAATCTCACCCCGTGGAACACTCTCACCCGAGGCACGTACTTCAACCCGCGACGAAAACTCCATGGGATTTGCGGAACCGGGATACCGGGCGATATCGAAGCGATTCAGCTGAAGAGCAAACGGCAGGCTAATCCGCTTCGGAAGATATCCAATCGTCTTCGTTTTACCTTGAGTATAAAAGGTCGCCTTCTCGCCGAGGCCTAACCAAACCTGATTCTCATCCTTTTTGGCGTCTGCGGCTTGCACGAGAATCGCGGAGCTTGGAGCGTTTGGACCGTATTGAATTTGGCTTTCAACGTATTTCACTTCGCTTTGGGCAGCGGGAATGAAATCGAGTATTGTAACGGTCGCATCAAATTTCCACCCCGTCTGAATGACCCTCCCAACGAGTTCGCTGGCTCTCTTAAAAGTGATTTTCGAAGATTTAACCTTCCCCTCACTCGTTCGCGTCCAGTACTGAAGAGCGTTTTTCCCACTTTCAAATCGAAATCCGATCGAAGGCCCTTCCTGAGGCAAAACGGGATCAATATCCCTTGAAAAAAAAGCCTGCGCCGCACCCACCTTCACCATGGACCACGATGGATCCGCCTGCCACATCCAAAACTCCTGACCCATTCGCATAAAGGGAGGAGCTTTAGGCCCACCTGCGATTTTCAGTTTCAAAGCAGCATTTTGATTTGGGTTTTTAAAATCGGTGGTCGGAACAAACGAAACCTGTGGGTCAGCATGACTGAGAAATCCCACCACTTTCAAGCCATGCTCGGATACATCAATGGGTCTAAAAGTCGCATTGGGAGGATGCCATTCGATCGGCATCGTTTTCACGCTCCTATCCTCCGCGATAACGAGAAGTGGCTCGTTGATTTCGACTAATGCCGAAGTGGTGCCTTCACTGATCTGCAGCATCCCATCTATGCCGAACTTGTTTGTCACCCAAGAACCGTAGAGAAGAATCAGGATCCCGAGGTGAGCGATGAGGAAAGGAAGGTGTTTCTTCTGCCAGGGCAAACGCGAAAGCGCGACGCAGAGGATGTTTACGCCGAGAAGTCCGAGAATCCCGTAGAACCACGAAGTTTTATACACCCAGTACTGAGCGGTTGGAGTGTCGTACATTGATTCCATTGTGGTTGCGACAATCATCGATAGAGTCAACGAGACCATCACTAAAACCGCGAGTTTTAGCGAGATGAGAATACGCCAGATGGAACGAAAGAAGGTCACTTGACTCTCCAGGAGAGAGGTTTGTTTTACTTTTTAAAGCCCGGAAGATCTCTTGCGATCGTCTTACCGAGATCGCTTGTAGGATTTCCTTTTTGGGAGAGCGGAACTCCCGCTAACTCCAAAACTTCTTTTTGAACCAGTCGCTCACGCTCGATCACATCCTTCGGAAGATCCATCTTTCCTTCGGGGACGAGGCGATCGTAAATCCACTCACGAAAGAACCAGGCAGGGCGACCGACGCAAACCTTCGCGCGCGAGCGAAGATTTCGAGCTAAGAACCATTTATGTCCGTGACGAGGACCGGTGAAGTCGATGACCAGATCGAGTTTCTCCGGAGCTTTTTCGCCGACCGCGTATCCGCCTGAAGTGAGAAAGTAAATTTTCGAATCGGGATACGTCAGAGTAATTTTTTGTTTCAGCGCCCAGGTATCAAATACCATCGAGCGACCGGAGAGAATGACGAGAATCGTTTTCACGCCTTCCACTTTATTATTACGGATGCGCTCTTCCTCAGCGAGGATGTGCAGAAACGATTGAGATTCAGAGTCCTGAACTGCAGCGAGATTCCGGCTAATCATAGTGAGAAACACGGTAACAGACAGTTTTAAATGCGACCAGTATTTCCTAGCGAAAACTCACACGAAGCCGCGCCGCGTCACCCTTCGGTAAGCGCTGAAGCTGCTTTCTTCTCTTTGCCGCCCGAATAGAGCTCATATTCGAGGAGTCGGCATTCGATTGCACCGTTGAAAAGAACATGGCGTCGAGATGCTTTTAATCCCACTTCTTTTGCGAGAACGGGTGAACCGGTGAAAACTCCGCCTTGGTAACCTTGAAACTTCTTCTTCATCGCGTCTCCGATTCGGCGATAGAGGGGCTTCAGGTATTCTTCTTCGCCCAGGCGCTCACCGTAGGGAGGGTTCACCACAAATACACCTGACTTTGCGTTCTTGGGGGTTTCAATCCCTTCGAGTTCCCTCTTTTCAAAGTGGACGAACTCTCGAACGCCTGCGGATTCCGCATTTTCCCACGCAGCCTTGATCGCCTTCGGATCCATATCGTAGCCGATCATGAGCGGCAGGAGTTTCGGATCGGTAATGCGTTTCGAGTCCGCTTCGTCCCGAAGTTTATCCCAGAGAACCCCGTCATGCTGCTTCCAACGTTTGAAACCGAAATATTTCCGAAGCATTCCCGGAGCTGTCTTCGTCGCCATGAGGGCTGCCTCAATCACCAAGGTACCAGAGCCGCACATCGGATCGACGAGCGCGCCCCGTTCTTCAGCGCGTTTTTCCCACTTGAGGAGTTTCAAAATAGCGCTCGCGAGATTTTCTTTAAGCGGCGCAAGACGCTCATCCAAGCGATAACCACGCTGGTGGAGCGATGAACCGGAAAGGTCCAAACTGATGGTCGCTTCATCATTCAGGACGTAAACGTTGATGCGAATCGCAGGAGTTTCAGGATCTACACTCGGACGCTCTCCCGTGTTGGAGCGAAATTGGTCGCAGACGGCATCTTTCGTCTTCTGTGCGCCGAAGTGCGTGTGAGTGATCGCCGACTTTGTCGAGGAAAAGTCGACTGCCAAAGTGTCATGAACCCCCATGTGGTCACTCCACTTGATGGATTTTGCTCCAGCATAAAGTTTTTCAGGAGTCGGGCAGTGAAACTTTTTCAGGGGTAGTAAAACTCGGTTCGCAATCCGCGAGTAAAGACAAACGCGATACGCGAATTCTAAGTCGCCGCTCGCGCTGACGCCCGCGATTTCGGGTTTTCCGATTTTTGCAGGAGTTTTACACTCGCTTGAAATGACTTCGAGCTCATCTCTTAGGAGCTCAGACATGCCTTTAGGTGTTGTAACGTAAAATTCCATATTTGCTTTCACGTGTGAGTGCGGGGTGACCGTGCATCACTCGAGATCTTTTAAAATCTCGTCGACGTGGCCCTGTACTTTCACTTTCGAATAAATTTTTCTGATTTTCCCGACGCCCTTCGAATCCACGCCGATGAGAAAGGTCGTCCGTTCAATCCCCATGTAATGACGACCATAGAGGCTTTTCTCAACCCACACGCCGTACTTTTCGCAGACACCTGCGGTTTCGTCTGAAAGGAGCGGAAACGGGAGCGAATACTTCGCTTTGAATTTTTGATGAGATTTGACGGAGTCCTTACTCACCCCGAGTACGACTGCGCCCTTGGACTGAACCCGCGAAAACGAATCGCGAAAGTCACAGCTCTCCTGCGTGCAGCCGGGGGTTGAATCCTTTGGATAGAAATAGAGCACCACGGTTTTTCCAGCGAACTGCGAAAGAGAAACAGTCCTTTCTTCATCGGATGGCATCGAAAAAGCTGGAGCTGGCGCACCCACTTTTAGGGCGCCACTTGAACTTTTTGATTTTTTTGCGACTTTTTTGGCCGCTGACTTCTTTGGAGAGGTCGATTTTTTCACGACTTTCTTCTTCGTTTTCTTTTTCATTAATCCTCCACACGTCCAAACCAAGCTTTCAGATACATTCCCTCAGGGAACTCCATGCGTACCGGATGATCGATGGCCTGGGAGCCGCGACCAGTCCAACGAACCGTGCGGGCAGAGCGGGTGGCAGCTTTTGCAAGCATTCGCTCGAATTCGCTCTCTTCCAGCAACTGTGAACACGAGCTCGCGACGATTCGACCGCCCGGAGCAAGCACCCGTAGCGCCTCCGTATTTACCTTTAGATAAGCGTGTGTTCCCTGCGGAATATCTTTCCGACCACTGATGAGGGCAGGCGGATCGCTGATGACCAGGTCGAACGAGCGATCGGGAATGTTTTTCATGTCCTCTAAAATATCGCCCTTGATGGTCTTCACTTTTGCGCCAACCGATTCCGCATTTTTCTTCGCAAGCTTCAGTGCGTTCTCGGATGCATCGAAAAAGGTGATCTCACTTGTGATCCCCCGCTCCTTCAAAACCTGAGCGGTCTTCGTGCCCCATTGACCCACATAAGAACAGAGATCCAGCATGCGAATTGTTTTGGGGAGCTGAGACGGCGCGAGCTGCGCGGCGAGAAGCGATACGTTTTCAGACTGATCTAAAAAGAAACCTGTCTTCTGTCCCCCTAAGAGATCGACGGTGAATACTGAAGGATTTTTCGCAGGTCCGCGGGTTAAGATTTCGACATTCTTGAAATCAACGCCTTCAATCTCGACGACCGCATCCGGCTGATCGACGCTCACACCTTCTAACTTCCGATGAGTGACATCATTCTTTACGATCACACCGACTTCACTGCCGAGTTTTTTCGTCGCCACACCCATCGCTGCCTCGATGAGAGTCGGTAGCACCTTATTCATACCCGCTGTGTGGGCTTGGAAGACTAGAACGACCGGTCCCGATTTCAATCGATAGAGATCTAAAATCAGGCCGGGGAGATTATCGCCTTCTCCAAAAACCCAGCGGAATGAAAAAGACGTAAGTCCCATTTTCTCGCGATGGGACCAGGCAGCGCTCAACAGCTCGCTTAAAAAAGCTGCTTCATTCCAGTTTGAGTCCGCTTCCACCTTCGAAATCACGCGGAATGCGATCAGGGATCCTGGATTTCCGTAACCATGAGCAAGAAATTCTCCGCTGGGTGCGCAGAGGGTGATTTTCTCACCCGGTTCAATGCCTTTAGGGCTCCCCTGCAACTCATTCGAGTAGACCCAGGGATGACCGGATTTGAAGCGGCGATCGCTGCCCTTCTTCAAACGCCAAACGGTAGTTTTTCCGGAAGATGACGTGTTTTTAACGCCACCCGTACGCGACTTCTCTGCTGATTCTGACATGCGCCTGCTCTATCATGGATTCAGCGATGAGTACGCCACTAAATTGGAGAGAAATTGAGGAACTCTGCGCCTGGATCTCCCCTGAAATCGAGGGGTTATACGTTGATCGGGTCATCGTCCCCTCACGTCCTGATTTCGCGGACGGCTTCCTGAAAAACGAATGGATCATTCGCCTCCATTCAAGGGATCGTGATCGGGCATTCCTCTTCAGCACGCGACCCCGAAAACCTTACTTCTCACTCCTAAATGACAAAGGACCCAAGGCGGCGACTGATGCGACCCGTGCGGGATTTGACCTCGCACTTGGAAAATTTTTAGACGGAAGAAAAATCCTCTCCCTCGACGCGGTCGAAAGGGAGCGAACCGCCGTACTTTGGTTCACGGGTGATGATGGAAAGATTTTTGGACTTGTTCTGACCTTGATCCCTGCACTACCAGAGGCCATTTTGATTGAGGCACCTTCCACGATCTTAAATTCCGACGAACTAAAACTCTCGAAACTCCTCAAGACTAAGAAACTTAAAGTTCTCGCGCGTTCTCGAGCAGTGGAATTGGACGAAGGCTTTACTTTTCCGGACGGATCGAAGTCTCCCCTTGATCTCATCATTCGGCGAGAGATTTTACCGAGCTTCGCCGGGTACCAGAAACTCCTCGAGGAGAACCTCCTCGAAGAAGCCTGGGACGCACGACTCACGCGA
>CAYOJT010000051.1:0-2644 GCA_964404365.1 uncultured Bacteriovoracaceae bacterium | reverse complement strand
CATCAGCAGTCGTAAAGTGGAAATATTCTTTCTTCGACAGCGCCTTTCCAGCGATTTGAAGCAGGCGAAAACTCGCATCCGCCAAAACGAGACCACACTGAAAGAAGCAAATTCCGAAGCGGATTATTCTCACTACGGAGACCTTTTAAAGGCATCAATGGGCGTAAAAAATTCTGACCCATCCGGAAAAAAGGTACGTAAAGTGCTCGACTGGAACACCAACACCGAAATCGAAATTCCCTGTGATCCGAAGCTCTCACTCAGAGATCAGGTCGAAAAATTCTATTCTCTCGCAAAAAGAAAAACTCGAAGGATCAGCGAAGCGAAACTTCGAGTGGACACTTGGAAGGAAAAGGAATCTCTCCTCCTAAAACTTGAAAACGAGCTCGATGCTCTCACCCTCTCAAAACTCCGAGCTGATTCAAAACACGTGGATCTGGCGAAAGCCCTGCCCAAGCTTGCGGCGCTTGAAGACCGTCTTGGACTCTCGGTGGGAACGCCTGAAAGAAAAGAACAGAAGGCGACTCAGAGCTGGCCTGGGAAAATTTTTAAATCAAAAGAAGGCCTTCCTATTCTTGTCGGTCGCTCAAAGGACGAAAACTTGGAGCTCACGTTTAAATTCGCAAAAGGAAATGACCTCTGGATGCACGTCCGCGGACGCCCGGGCTCGCACGTCGTGATTCCTCTTCGTGAAAAGAAAAATGCCTCGCTCGAAACTCTTCTCGATGCGGCTTACCTTTGTCTGCATTACTCCAAAGGTGAATCATGGGGAAAAACCGAGGTCGACTATACCCAGAAAAAGCACGTGAAACGCATCAAAGATTCGACTGAAGCGAGTTACGTCAACAATAAGACTCTCCTAGTAGATTTAAACCGCGAGCGACTCAAGGAGCTCCTCTCACAAAATTCTGACAGCTGATTCCCTGTTCCGAAATAGTTTGGAACAGTTGTGTATTTCAACGTCCCATCCGACACTAAAAGCATGAACGCTACTCGAAAAAGCCGCCATTTATTGGTCTCAAGCTTCCTCCTTGCACTCTGTTCCGCCTGCGCGACGGTTTCAGGAACACTCATTGCGCCGGACATTCAAACGCCGACGGTTCCAGTAGTCGACACACTCGACCTTGGAACGGGCGTCGTTCCTGGGCAGGGCGCGGATCTGTTCACGGACGCATCCGCGCGGCCACCCACGTACTCGACCGACTTTGCAACCGCTCATTATTCGGGCGGCGGAGGTTTGCTGGGATGGCTTGGTTATGGACTCGCGAAAAGTGTCTCCGTCAGCGGTGGCCTCATCGGATCAAACGCTCTGATCGACGGATTTTGGGGTGGCGGGAAGATGCAGCTCTTAGGGCCCCAAGGCCTGTTAGAATCGAATTTATTGATCAGCGGTTATGGGCGACTCGGAGTCATCGGCGGCTGGGGAAAGTCGGGCGACAATAAAGGTGAGTTTGGCCCCGGAGGATATCCTTGGTCCTCCGAACGAAGTGGCAGCTTCATCAATGCAGGCGTGAGCGTGGGGTACGCGATCACACCATGGTTCATGCCATTCATGGGTTACGCTGCAGGTTCTTCGATTATGGAGGCAGACGTGAAACAGACCGCCGCAAACGGAGACGCGGGCGGAAATTATCACAATGAATTCAGAGGAAAAATGACCACCTGGGGTGGTGGAGTTCAGCTCTTCGGTGAAAAGACTCGCCTCTCACTCGGAGCACAGAGGTCGCGCACCAGAGTGGGCGGTTATAGCATTCAACGCTCCTCGGTTCTCTTTAGTCTGGAAATTCGCATCGGCGACAACAGGAAAAGCGCTCCCGCAGCTCCGATTGACGAAGTCGCGTTGAATTAACGCACAAAGTGCTTCAGGACATACTCGAGAGCCTGATCTTTGTTCGAGAGCTTTTTCTCAATTGAAAGATCTTCAACCACGCGAAGAATTTCGGAGAATGTGGGCCCCGGCTGAAACCCAAGCTGGATCAAATCCTCTCCCGTGATGAGTTTAGCGATCTCTCCGCCCGATAGAAGTTGCTCATGTAAGCGCAGCGCGAATTGATAGGGCATCTGATTTCCATCGCGCGCTATCGAAGCCGCACGATGGAGCTGCAGAAGTTCAGGAAAAAAAGGTTCCCGGACCCAGCGATTTAAGGTCACCGAGCGCATGGAAAAAACGTCGTTAAATCGCGGTAAATTCACAACAAGTTCAATCACCCGCTTTTTATCTTCTCCAGATAAGCGCATCCGATCACACGCGCCTTGAATTGCTTTTGAGGGGTCCTCTCCCCCGACTTCCGATAAGAGCGCTGCCCATACGATCGGAATCGATCGCGGTCGTGGGTCTAAATCTAGGGCCGCGAAAAGCTGAACCTTAACTTTCAGTGCTTCAGGCACCCAGAGCGAAAAGACACCCGTTTCGCGGAGGAGTTCATAGGCCACTTCAGGATCCCGACCCTGCATCATGAGTGTGATCTCGTCGCGAATTCGTTCGGCACTCACCTTCCGGATAAAACGGACTTCGGAATGAAGTGCTTTTAGGGTTTCTTCTTCCAAATTAAAACCAAATCGAGCGGTGAAACGAATGGCCCTTAGAATACGAAGGGCATCCTCATGAAAACGATCGGCGGGTTTTCCGATCGCACGAATCACG
>CAYOJT010000050.1:7682-12432 GCA_964404365.1 uncultured Bacteriovoracaceae bacterium | reverse complement strand
TATCTTGATTTACAAACTCGACGTCTCGATTGCGTCTGCGCTCATGACGACCTACTTCATGACGCTGAAGTTTGCGCGTTCAGACATTGGAAATATTACGAAACTATTCGGAATGATCGCAACCATTCTCGGGGCGCTCGTTGGCGGGACGCTCATACCTAAGCTTGGACTGAAACGAGCGCTTCTTTATTTTGGTGTCCTCCAGAGTGCGACGATCATGCTCTTTTACATGATGGCAAAAGTGCCACTCGAGTACACGACGAAGGTGATTAATGATAAGTCCGTCGAAGTGGTAACCGGATCAGGATTAAGCTGGCTCGCTGTGACGATTGGGATTGAGAACTTCGCAAGCGGATTGGGAACGGCCGCATTCTCTGCATTTCTGATGTCGCTCTGTAACCGAAAATTTACACTGACTCAGTATGCGCTCCTCACTTCGTTCATGGCCATTCCATCGAAGTTTCTAGCCGCTCCGACGGGATACCTTCAATCCGCCGTGGGATGGGAAAACTATTTCATCATTGCTACGTTAATCGGAATTCCAGGGCTTCTCATGCTCATTCGCTTCGAAAAGTGGAAGGGAATTCCGTCGCTTGAGGATCATCCCACTTAATCTTCGCGGAGAGAGGCGAGCGAACGGGACCCAAAGTTTTTGTCTGAACAGAGATGTCCTTGGTTAAAGGCCTCTACTCTATTTTTAAGTTTGAACTCAGTCGCAAGCTTCAGCGCTTCGTCTTTATGGCCGGAAACCATTAATGCGCAGGAATAAGTATCGGCGGTCGTCGGATTCTTCGCGATTGTAAAGGCGCTTTCAGCGAGTTTCACAGCTTTGGGAGGGTTTCTCAACTCGAGTTGAGGAACCACTGAAAGAAACCACGCGTAATTATTTTTAAACGGCGCACTTCTCTCAGGAGAGTCGAGTGACTGATACAGTTGGATCACTTCCTCATATTCACCAGCGTATATGAGTGAGGAAATTTTTTCGAGCTGTCGATCGAAAGCGTTGAGCGGTCGAGCGCTCAGGGTAAATGCGGCCATCATGAGCCCAAAGAAGGCAGCGCCTTGAAGCGAATGGCGAGAAAGGAATATCAGTCTAAAGAGTCCTTTCTTTTTTGTAATTTTGGTTTTGTCTTGTTTTGTAAGAAGAACGACAGCGCAGGCTATCAATCCGAACGAGCAGAATAGGCCTTGTTCGCTGGAAATTAGACCTAGTTTTGGGAGTACAGTGGAAATGAGATAGTAGGCCAACACTAGGCCAGCGAAGAGTATCTCGGGGACAAGCGTGAAACGAAACCGTACGCCTTCATTTTTTAAATGAGCCAGAATGTCCGGCGTGAGCTTGAAATTTCCTGGGAGCGTATGCCCCTGATTTTCATTTCTGATTCGCAGTAAACGAAAGAACTTAGACTGGACGATTTCCATCTTTTCGGTTTTCGGAATCACAATTCGGACTAATGCATTTCTGTAGACGAGGTGATCCTTGTGCATCAAAAGCAATGATCCGTGAATCTTTACGTAACTCATGAATTGTCTATTGAATGAAAGTCCAAGGAAGATGCACCCCATGACATAGAGGGCCTGGTTGACGGCAGCATGTTCAAAGTGCTGCCCCAGAATCAGAATGTAATAGCTTGAAAAAATTAGGTAGCTGATCGTGAAAGCGATCGGAATCACATAGATCAATAGTGAGAGTGATAATCGAGCAGAGTTCTTATTTGAACGGGCGATCACAGTCGGACGCGAAGGTGTTTCTTTCATTTCGACCCCAGAAGCCCAATAGAAAAGAGTAAGCTCCAAACCCGATTCTAGCGAGCTTGTGCCCTTCCGATAATGTGTCGTCTTCGACACGCTCGAATCTGAATCCAGTTCAGAAACCGTTGCGAAAAACCGAAAAGCCCGTGTATGGGAGCTGCTCCGAAACTCGATCAAAAAGACGAACCCAAGAAGCTCGAACTCCGAGTGACGAGGGATGAGTTTTTAGTTTATAAGGATCCGGTTCTCGAGTCCCAAACGGCCAAGGCTCTGAAAAAAGCAGAGATTATCGACAACGCAAAAAAGGAGGCGCAGAAGAATCAAAAGTTCGAGCTGCCGCCACTGTTTTATACCCCCCAATTCTGGCTCCGGGTTTGTCTCCTCGTTGCGATGGGATCCGCCTGTCTCACTTTTTTAAAGAGTAGCCAGCTTCAAATGACAAACCGCGAAGTGCCTCTCCTCGAAGAGGCGATCTACAAATTCGGCGAAACCCACGGTAGATAGCCTTTTTTCGGCTTCATTCGCTTTCCCCATTGACACTGTTCAACGCCAGGCGTTAGACCTTTTGTATCTCCATCAAAGAGGTCACTCAATCTATGCGTCTTCGCGACTGGCTCATTCTCTCAGGAAACTCCAACGAACCGCTTGCGCAGAAGATCTGCGAAAAATTGAAAAAGCCTTTGGGCAATATCGAAGTCCGAAGGTTTTCAGACGCAGAAATTTTCGTCGAAGTGAAAGAGAACGTCCGGGGCCGCGATGTGTACGTCGTTCAGTCGACCTGCCGTCCGGTGAACGACAACTTGATGGAACTTCTCGTGATCATCGATGCTCTGAAGCGCGCGTCGGCGAAAGACATCACGGCAGTCATCCCATATTACGGATATGCTCGTCAGGATCGTAAAGTTCTTCCTCGTACTCCCATTTCCGCAAAACTCGTGGCAGATCTCATTGCGGCAGCTGGTGCGACTCGTGTTGTGACCATGGATCTTCACGCGGGTCAGATTCAGGGATTTTTCAACATTCCAGTGGATAACCTCTACAGCTCGCCTGTTCTTCTGAAACACATCCAATCGCTTAAAATTCCAAGCGATCAACTCGTCATGGTTTCACCGGACGCAGGTGGAGTCGAGCGCGCGCGCGCTTTCGCAAAACGCCTGGATTGTACGGTCGCTATGATCGACAAACGTCGCGTGGGGCCGAATGTCGCGAAAGCGATGAACATTGTCGGGGAAGTGAACGGGAAGGTCGCGGTGATTCTCGATGATATGATCGACACCGCCGGAACTCTCACCGAAGCAGTGAATGCGGTTCTGGATCACGGTGGAAAAGAAGTTTACGCGGCCGCTACTCACGGCGTGCTCTCAGGCCCTGCCATCGAACGGATCAAGGCTTCCAAGATTAAGCAGGTCATCGTGACCGACACTATTCCTCTTTCCGAGGACGGGAAAAAGAGCGGAAAAATCACGCAGCTGAGCGTCGCTGATATTTTGGGTGACGCGATTTCTCGCATTCATAATTACGACAGCGTTTCGCAGCTCTTTATCTAATGAAAATTATCGCTGGCCTCGGAAATCCCGGTCCGAAATACGAAACGACTCGCCATAACGTAGGTTGGCTTGCGTTGGATCGATTGATTGATTCATGGAAAGCGAATGGACCTAAAAATGACCATCAGGCCGAAGTGTATCGCACGAAGGTCGATGGAGAAGACGTTCTCTTGGTGAAGCCCCAAACATTTATGAATCTCTCGGGGCGATCGGTTGCTCCGATTTTGAAGTTTTTCAAATGCCAGCCTTCGGACCTCATTGTTTTACACGATGAGCTGGATATTCCACCTCTCGCTCTTAAAATTAAAACGGGCGGCGGGAACGGGGGACACAACGGATTGAAGTCGCTGGATGAGTGTTTAGGTACTAATGCCTACCATCGAATTCGGCTCGGAATTGGACATCCCCGTAATTTCAATCTCCACATGGACACTGCTGATTTCGTTTTAGGGCAGATTCCCGACAACGATCTCAGTCGCTGGGACGCCGTTTTCGGCGATGTCGAAAAAGCTGCGAAGATGCTGTTAAAAGGGGATATTTTGAAAGCCATGACCCAGTTCAATCGTAAGAGCGAAGGCCCGAACGACTGATTTCACTTTTTTTCGAGAGGGAACAAAACCTTATTCCAAATTTGCTCGAAAGCCAAAAATAGCTGCTCTTTCGACGCTTCGTTCTTAAGGCCAAGAAGCGCATATCGGTGACAAAGGCCCATTCGAATCGAATGGAGAACATGAGCGGTCGTGCGTGCAGAGGCGCTCGGGATTTTATAATTCTTCTCGAGGCGATGGATGAGGTTCTTGATATAGGACTCTTCGATTTCGCGGATTTTCTCACCGACCACCGACTGGGTCCCCACATAACGGTAATAGAGCTGCATGACTTCGGGTTGAGCTCCCGCATCCTCGAGCATGCGAAGCGTGCCGTGAGTTAAACTCAGAGTCGTTTCATCGGGATCCGTTTGGTTGAGAAGATTTTCCATCCTCGCAAACTGCTTGCCGATGAGATCCAGGCTGAACTGTGCGAGCTCCTCCCGCGACTTTCCAATGTACTTGTAGAGCCAAGCCCGCGAGACGCCGCTTTGAGAAGAAATTTGGCTGTGACTGAGTTCGCCTGGGCCGCGCTGAAGAAGCACACGAAAGATCGCTTCTGCCACTTTTTGGAATTTAGCCGCCTTATCAAACTTTTCGGTGGCATGTTCTGGGGCTCTTTTGAAACGATCCATCACGCGAGTGTTCCCGTTTTTTCTCTTTTATTTCGAGATGTTACGACCACAGTCCTCTACTAGGGTCACACAAATTTTAAAACCTGTCACCCAAACTTCGCGCTCTATCTCACACGTCGCGTTATAAACGGCCTCGGGTTCGATGAGGCTTTCAAGAATCGGCTCTCAAAACCGGTGAAGAAAACTACAGCCTTCATCATCGACGGCGAGAGACGGGTCCCGGCTTCCG
>CAYOJT010000050.1:0-7672 GCA_964404365.1 uncultured Bacteriovoracaceae bacterium | reverse complement strand
GCTAATTCAAAAGCCGCTCCGGGACAGTTTTATGGATGGTGGAAGTGCGCAAACAGGGGCGCAAGGTCCACAAAAAGTGTTGGCTAAACCCCAACCAAACACAAAAAGGCTCGAAAACACTCTTCGTGACTCCGGAGACGTTTTTGGGCCTTTTTCGTTTGGTCGAGCGGAGGGTCGTAAGGTAAAAACCAGGACTCAAATAAGGAATAAGTCTTATGGGTTTTAAGTGCGGCATCGTGGGTCTCCCGAACGTCGGTAAGTCGACGATTTTCAACGCTCTCACATCCGGAAAAGCTGAAGCAGCAAACTATCCGTTTTGTACGATCGAGCCGAACACGGGCATCGTTAAGGTACCTGATCCTCGCCTCCATAAGATCGCGCAGTACATTCCGCCTCAAAAATTAATTCCAACCGAGATGACCTTCGTCGATATCGCGGGTCTGGTGAAGGGCGCATCGAAAGGTGAGGGACTCGGAAATCAGTTCCTGGGTCATATTCGCGAAACGAACGCGATCGCGCACGTTGTTCGCTGTTTCAATGATTCAAACGTGATCCACGTGGATGGATCGGTAGATCCGGTTCGCGATATTGAGGTCATCGATCTCGAATTGATCTTGGCGGATCTCGAATCCGTCACCAAACGATTCACAAGCTTACAAAAGCAGGCCCGCACGGGAACCGACAAGAAAGCGGCAGCAGTGCTCGGGGTATTGGAACCTGTGAAAGCAGCTCTTGAAGCAGGGAAGCCTGTCCGAGCGCTTCACCTCTCTGAAGATGAACTTGAACTGATCAAGGATTACCACCTCATCACTGCGAAAAAAGTGATGTACGTCGCGAACGTTGACGAAGCCGATGCTGCAAACCCAGCAAACAATCCTTTGTTGGCTAAAGTCATGGAGCACGCGAAAAAAGAAGGAAGTCCGGTGGTTCCGATCTGCGGAAAAATCGAATCCGAGTTGGCTGAACTTGGGCCTGAAGAACGTGCCGAATTCTTAAAAGAAATGGGTATGGATGAACCAGGACTCAGTAAAGTGATCCGTGTCGGTTATGGACTCCTCGAGCTTCAGACCTATTTCACGGCTGGAGAACAAGAAGTGCGTGCGTGGACCTTTGAGAAGGGCTGGAAGGCCCCTCAGTGCGCGGGCGTGATTCACACTGACTTTGAACGAGGCTTCATCAAGGCAGAAATCTATCACTTCGATGATCTTATGAAGTACAAGAGTGAAGCCGCTATTAAAGATGCCGGCGCATTACGCCTCGAAGGTAAAGATTACGTCGTAAAAGATGGCGACGTGATTCATTTCCGCTTTGCCGTATAGGCCGCAGTTCAGAAGGTTAAAATCCCAAATTTATTCTGGAGTACTCTTGGCGTATTTCTTATTCGTCTGATCGACGCTTCGTCTTTGCGTCGAATAAAAGAAACGCTGACCCAATCATGATCAAAGTCGAAGAGAGAATTTGTGGAAGGAGAAGAGCATTTCCATAAATGATGCGCTCCAGTGCCATGGCCCAGGGGAGTCGGGAAAGTGCAACCAATGAAGCGCGCTGGGTATCGAGCATCTTGTACAGGTAGAAAAATCCATACTGAATAATTATACCGAGTGCCGTTACGATGATGAGGTCATGGAAATTTACTTCTAGAAGTAAGCGTGGAGAAGATGTGGTGGTTAAGAACGCGACAGTGATCACAGCCGAAACGAAAAACCCAGTCGCAATAGACTGACGGATGCTCCTCTTCTCAGTCATGAGCGATCTTGCGAGTACAAAGCTTAAACCTTGTGTGAAGCCGCCGACCAAACCCCAATACGACTGGAGGATAATCATTGGATTTAAAAAGACGGCGATGAAACAAAATGCAGCCCCAACAATTGCGAGGCCTTGAATGCGTTCCTTTAAGATCACCCGTCCAAGGATCACTCCAAATACGCTTCCCATGATCGATGAAACGAAAGCGGTACTCGTGAATCCAGAGCTTTGAGCCTTCAGGACAAGGATTTGGGTGACGCCGTAGAAAAATCCGCGCGCCCACATTCGCTTATCTCGCAAACCCAGAAAGGTCAGCTTCGGCCAAATCATCAAGTGAATGACAAACACTAAAATCGCCATCGAACCAAAGATAGCGATGCCTCCGTCACTCGTGTGCGTTCGGACAAAAAGATAGGCGGCTGCAATAATCCCACAATAGAAGAGGCCGTACCAAATCTTCCAAAGCGTAGATGGAAAATGATCAGAAGCTGGATTCGACATCGGCAGCCAGCGTAGAGAGCAGGTCCTCGCTCAGAGGACCTGAAGTTTTGATTTCGCCGTAGGAGCCTTCCATCGGTGAAAAGCAATGGCCGAGCGACGAAAATAAACGCAGCTCCGTTGGGCCAGCGAAATAACGAAGGTCGGTGGCGGAATCGCTCCACTTGACTTGTGAATCGTTCATCGCTTGATACATGTAAACAGGTGCGTGAATAGTAGAGGCGTAAGTCCCGAATGGCGCTAGCCGCTTATAGGACTCGTACCAACCCAAAAACGCCGGTTGCTGAAGCATACCCAAAATCGCCAAGTGGAGCTTGCGGTATGCCGGGATAAGCTCGTCTGTGATCGAAACTTCTCGATCTTTATTGACGTCAAAATTCGCAAGCTCGATCGGAGTAAATCCGGGCCCCATAAGTGGAACCATCGGATTATCTTGAACCTCAGCGCCGCCGAGCTTTCCATTGCGATCCAGATCGAGATTTTTTTCAATTAAGTCGATGGGCCATTCAATGAATTGATAGGCAAGAGCATCGTCAATCGCGCGGGTGATCGGGGAGAGGAGAAAAAGTGAGTCGAGTTTCTCAGTCGATGCCAACACAGTTGCTATGAGTGCTCCTTCGCTAAATCCTACAATCCCAATTTTGTTTACCGGAAATCGTACGCGGCTTAAGTTGAGAGCGGTACGTGCATCCTCAATCATATAATCGAGAGTTTGGTTTGCGAGTTGCGCGGGGTCTTCAACTCCACGTTTGGAGTAGCGAAGGGATGCGATTCCTTTTTGGGCAAGTGTTTGGGCTAATTGGTCACTGAGTTTTGCTGGCGCACCTTTGTGGCCGTGTCCAACAAGCGGTCCGCTCACGTCGCCATCGCTCGATACGTTTCCACTGCCTTGGATCAGAAGAATGACGCCTTTTAGGTTTCCGCTCGGAAGTGTCCAAACCCCCGAAAGGGGGATTCCATCCGAAGTGAGAACGACGGTATTTTCTTCAATGAAGTTGGCGTGTTTTGTTTTGCTTGCGGATGCCTCGCCGGCAGAGAATGAGAGCAACAAGATCGATACAGCAGCGAGGTTGAAGTTCATTACTGAAGTCATAGTAAGTATCCACAAAATTTAAGCCTATCGGGTCAGCTGCTGAGGTTTACGTGATATAACAAATTCACATAAAAACTGCCAATTATCCTTTTCAAACGGGTAGAAAGAGCATAATTATAGGAATAAGCGCCACTTTTCGGAGCCTTAATAGAACACCACTGAGTAATAGACAACCCCCCATGCCGCTACAAAAACGCAAAAACGATAAACTAAACTCGGACCCCGATCTTCTTGCTCAGGATCTCACCCGCACACTCTTACTCGTCCGAAAGGTCGCTAAAGTAAGCCAGATTGAGCTCGGTGAAATCCTAGAGCTTCATCAAAGCGCGATTAGCCGCATTGAAACTGGCGATCAGCTTCTCACTCCAAGGCAACTCATTCGCATCGCCAACTACTTCGACCTGAACTTCGATGATCTCATGCATGGATCCATTGATTACTGGCGTTTGGCCGAGCGATTCAAAACTAAACCCCCGTTTCACCAAAGGTTTATGCATCATCCGCATGCAAAGTTGCGCGAACTGCTTCCGTTGATGAAGCTCATCAAAGAGGAGCAAGGGCTCGAAGCGTTCGAAGAAGTGTTAGAAAATTTCGAATTGCGTGAGTGTTTCCTTCGTAATCCAGACATGAATGTGGGCAGTCAATTTGTTTTTGATTTTTACGCTGAGGCTTTAAAGCGAAAATGGATGAGTGTTGGTCGCAGTCACCATCTTGCCGAACTTTCTTTCTCAAAAGAAATTCAGGGATTTCTCTCTAACATTTACTTCGTTGCGGAAGATGCGAACGCATTGCTCCGCGCACGAGTCATGAACGCGAAACATTACGAATCAAACTTTGAGTACGTGATTGAAAAACAATCTTCAGAAAGAACCGAAATTTCCATCAGTCCCGCGAAACACATGTCACAGATTGAGTACAAACATTCTCAAGTTGGAGACGTGATCTGCAGTGGTCGCAAAGAGCATTTTAAGCTCTTGCCGCTTCAAATCGGAAAACCTGAATTGCAGGTTGAAGAGGTGGAGTGCCACTTTCACGGAGGCAGTAAATGTCTGTACCACATAGTGGCTTAATTTCAGAAAACTCGGTTGAGAAGTCACTCATCTCAACTCTGAGGAAGATTCGGACCGCTATCGGGGCCTCGGAATCGCGTTTTGCTGAAATGATGGATTTAGATCTTCGCGAGTTTAAGAAGATCAACGCCGGGTTACAGCCGCTATCGATCAACCCTATTTTCAATCTCTCAAAGAATTTGGACCTCAATATTGGTTTGATCGTCTCAGGAAAAATTGATTACGTTGCGCTCTTAAAGCGTCATCGGAATGGTGAGTTGGTTCTTCCATCCCGTTATTCCGACCCTTCTCATCAACTTGCATGAGTTCGAGCCATAAAAAGTATGTTTCAGTCGGTCGAGCTCCTCAGAGGCGCGACCTATGCCTCTCAAGTACTCAGTCGGCTTCAGCTTGAGATTCATCAATTCAAGAGCCCTGACGATTTCGTAAGTCCATTAGTAGGTATGGATTTTCTGAATGAGCTTGAACGATCTGGTTTTCAGTCGAATGAAATTTCGCTCCTGGGTACTATGACTTCATCGGTGGCTCGAAATACTCCATTTGGCCAAGCGCTCAGAAAGATGAAGAATGCACGCGAGCTCTATCGCTCGGTTTTTGAGGAGCATCAGGATAGCTTTGATAAGGTTTGGTCATACCGGCTGTTGAGCTTGAATTCGGATGGTTGCACTATGGAAGTGAAGCCTCGGGCGGAGTCTCAAGATCTTTTTAAGAGTGCGACCGTCGGAAATCGCCAAGTCTGCCTGTTTCTACAAGGGGTTTTCAAATCACTCGTCCATAGCATTGACCACCAACTGATCTGTCTGACGGAATCCGAATGTTTGTATCAGGGTGGAAGCCGGTGCGTCTATCACCTCACTTGGGGTGAGATTCGTCGATCAACTTCAGGTTATGCCGGGATGTGGGCTTCACAGCCGATACAATAAATTTATTATAGAAGAGCACAGTTCCTGCGCGGTCTAAAGATCGTAGGTAGGCATCGACAAATCGCGTGGCGTCTTCCTTACCGCCCATCAGATTCTCGAGAAAACCCATCGCGTTTTCAAAGCGCTCCCGTACGAGTTCTTTTTCAACTTTCAGCAGATCGCCCGTAAAGGAGTGAGTTTCGATTCGGTATTCCACCTGATCAAACAATGCAGTCTCGAGGAGATGGGGCAGTTTTCTCCCAATCATGAGATCAATCTGTGGAGAGGTATTGATTTTATTGAGTCCAGTCTCGACTGTTTCGTTCAGCGGGTAGAGGTTAAAGAATCCCCCATCAATATCAATTAAAACAATTTTTCCTCCAGGTTTCAGACAACGACGTAGCTCGTTGAGTACTGCGAGCTGCTTTTCTTTCAGAATGTGCTCGATCACAAATCTGCAGATGATGACATCGAATACGCCCGTATCAAAACTCAGTGCGTCTAGGCGCTCGACCTGGAACTTCAAATTGGTGAATTGAGCCGCACTCACTGTGGCTTGTGAGATTCGATCGACCCCCGCGTCGCAACCCACTACGAAGCTGTTTGGAAAAGTTGATGCAAGATATCTAGTGACGATCCCTGATCCACAGCCGGCATCTAGAATTTGAGCTTGTTTGGGAAATTCTATTTGCGAAAGTTCCGCTTTGAAGTCGTAGGCCTCCTTGCTGGACTGTTTTTCTAGGCGGTCGAATTCTTTTTGGCTCTCCATTACATAGGACATCTGATTTTCTTTCATTTGCTTCACGCAGCGATCTTCCCTACTGCAGGCATTTCATCCAAGATCACGCGTCGATTCAGTTCTTCACAGTGTTTCTCGACGCAAGATTTAGCCCAGTCGGAATATTCATGATTCGTCATGATTAGAATGGGTTCCGAGCCCGCTTCCGGAATTTGAACGGGAGGAAGTTCGGTATTTCCCAAGGTGAGAGGTTTGAAACCCATTCGATCCAGAAACTGATCAGTTTTGAAACGAAATACACCCGAGCCCAGCTGTATCGTTTGAGTGCCTTCCTGACTGTCCAAGACTAGGAGAGCAGCAATGAGCTCTCTCACATGTTCAGACAGCTGCTTGTTTCCGCGGAATGCACTCGAGATAGTGACCTTGCTACCCGAGATCAGAGTCGTTTTATTTTTTCGGCATTCGTTAAACAGGGAATTCAGCGCTTCCACGTGAGGCGATGAGTTCGCCTTTTCAACGAGACCCAGGTGCGCTTCCTTGATTTTGTAAAAGTCACAGATTTCGAGTGGAACTTGTCTGAATCCCGCGAAAGGTAAAAATCTTCCGTCTCTCTCGACGCAAAAAAGGTGGTGACGACCTACGAAATCACTCGCATCGAAGGGGAGATAATTTTCGGGGTACTCGGGGGACCATCCACGCGTCCGCATGAGCATCATGCCCGTGAAGTAATCTCGCGTGTCCTTGGACTCGAGATTTACGTAAAGATTATTCAGAGTGACTACTTTGATTTCACCGATCGTGACCAAGCTGAATCCTTAAATGAGCGGGGTATGATAAATTCACATTTTTTAAATCACTGAATTTATCGGCCGGTCGGTGGGGATACTGAAGTGCGCGGGAAAAAAATAATTCTCATTAGTTTCGGTTGGTTATCAGCGACAAGATGTTGACGTCGTCGCTTCAACCCGCGCTCAGTACACCACGCATGAGCTTGTTCTCGAGTTGTGCATCGACCTGGAGACCGAAGAGTTCATGAAGTGCGACTAGTGCTTCGCCCGCGTATTTTTGCCAGTCTTCTTCCATCATTTTTCGGAGAATCCCGTGAATGTCTTCTTTCGTGGGGTTATCGAGTTCCATCACCTGATGAGAGAATTCATCCGCAAGATTAAGGATGAGTGCAATGGGCTGAATTTTTCCGAGCCTCAGTCCGTGAGGAAATCCGGCTCCATTAATGTATTCGTGGTGCTGCAAGACGGCGTTAGCGACGTCGAGAGGAATGGCCTTCGAACGTTTGAGAATTTCACTGCCCAGGATGGGATGGGTCTCATAAAGCGCGCGATGTGAGTCTGGAATTTGAGAAGTACGGAGGTCGATAATCTCCCTTGGAAAATCGCGTTTTCCGATATCGTGAAAGAGTCCAGCGAGGGCAACTTTTCTGAGGGTCGAAGACGATGACCAGTGAAGGCGCTTTGCGATGAGTGTGCAAACCATGCTGACCGCAGAGCTGTGGCTATAGAGGGAACTTGATGCGCCTTCGAGCGATGAAATGAGGCTTGCGCCATCAGCTAGGGTTCCGAGTACAAGTAAGGCATTTTCTACCACTTTCGATGAGACTCTAAAATCA
>CAYOJT010000049.1:8329-12450 GCA_964404365.1 uncultured Bacteriovoracaceae bacterium | reverse complement strand
AAGACCGGTGAGATGGAACGTGCTTTGAGCCTGATCCACTTTCACTGGAACTGACGCTTCTTTCACGGAAAACTGAAACGAACCCTTCAGTGTCGCAGGGGTCGCTTGGATTTCCTTCACACTTGTTTCACCGACGATGTAATCCACGCGGAGTGAGTAATCACTCGAAGTGAACTGATATTGACCGAATACGTCGATATCCCAAACGCCAGGAATTGGGTTCACTTGAGTGATCACTAGTTTCCGTTTCTTCGGATCGAGCTCAGGCGCACCCGTCTTCGCACTACAGTTCGAAACACGGCGAGTGGAGCGAGCGCCTTCAGCGGTTTTTGTGTTACCGCCAAAAAGTGGCATCAATTCAACACCCGAACAGTTTCCGCCTTCTTTAAAAGCATCAACGGACAAAGTGATTTGAGCGACCGACGTTCCAACTGGGATGGTGACGTAATTTCGATCTACACCAAAACTCGTAATCGTCTTCTGAATCGAGTAGGCAGTGGATTGAGCAAGCGCCTGATGAACTTGAGTGAAATAAACAGGCACAACGAAACTTGGGATCGGGGACGTTTTTCCGTCCTTCGTACGGTAAGCGTAAATCAATGCTCCATGATCGCCCGCCTTCATCGTCTTCATGAGCGCGCGATCAAGACAAACATTCAGAGTGGAAGCGGCGAATGCGTTGATTTCACCTGTACCCTCTTCCTTGCGGATGATCTCGGCACCGCGACCGAGAATCGTAAGGTTCTCAGTTTCTGACCCCAAACATCCAATCTGAGCAAGCGTTCCCGCCTTAAACCATTCCGGGTCTTGGCCAAATTCTGATTTCAAAACAAATTCTTCGGCCGAAGTCTTGAGTTGAACTTCCAGATCTCCAGCCTCTGGGCTTGCCGCATACTCCTCAGTCAAACGACGAGAAATATAAACCGGCATAAAGTTTTCGGAACCATTCGCGTCCACATAAAGTCCTGCTCCGAATGCAGGGACTGTTTCGGGTTGTCCAACTTCAGCCGCGCGAGAACCGTTGTAGGCAATTCCGTTCGGCGCCACAAAACTCGTGAGCACTTGATAATCGAGTGGTACATCTTGGCCACTCGCAGTCTTCACGCCAGTAGGAACATCACCGAGAGCCAGGCTCTTCAACGTTTCCCATGCAGCAACGAGATCAATAATCCCCGTTCCCTCATCAATCCAAGAATACTGCTCCTGACCAAACTTTCGTGCAGACCCAATCATCACCTGGCGCAAGGTCACTGCATTGGTCGGCATCGGATGATCCGCATGGGTCAGGTTATATTTCTTCACAGCATCGAGAAGGAGCGCAAACGCACCCGTGGCCGAAGGCGCAGCCATCGACGTTCCCCAATACACATCTAGACCGCTTCGTGAACCTGGAGCCGCATTTAACTGAACGGAAGAAAGTTCAGTTCCTGGTGCGACGATATTCGGCTTAAACGCGCCGTTCGCTGTCGGACCACGAGATGAAAAGAACAGCATGAAATCATCATCCGCAGAAGAAGGCGGCATCGTTCCGAGACCCGGATATTGATACTGTCGCTGAATCATTCCACGAGATGCAGACGCTCCGATCGAAAGGCTCAGACGCGCAGTCGAAGGACTTCCGAGTGTCTGGCGTCCAGGACCTGAGTTACCTGCCGAAATCATGAACACCGCGTTTTTAAGGGAAACGAGGCGGTTCACGATCGTTTCTTCAACACCATATCCATCGTTGAATGGATTAAGTCCGCCGAGCGACATGTTCACCACGTCTACGCCCGCGTTCATGACGAGATCGACGATTGCTTTGGTCGACGTTCCACACCCACCGTTATTCGCACAAACGCGATCCATTAAAATCGCGGCATTGGGCGCGACTCCACGAGCAAGTGTTTCTTCGGGTTCGCTCGAAATGGTTTTACGGCCAGCGGCGATTCCGGAAACGTGCGATCCGTGATTACCCGGATCGAAGCCTACGATCGATGCGGAGCGAAGCGGAATAATTTCTTCTGCGCCTTCCTTCGGAAGACCATCTGCCTTTAATTCAAATCCAACTTTTTCAGAATAGACCTTTACGGTGTCTCCCGACGTGTTGAAGTTTCCGAGAGCAGGAGAATTCGTGAAATCGCCTTTTCCATCAAAAGCAATAAACACGCGATCAGCCGCGACTTCAGCTCCAACGACGTAGATCATCGGGAAGAGGTCATCAATTTTTCCGTTAGCGTTGATATCCACCGTCTCGGAATCGCCATTGAAGGAATCTTCTGACATGAATCCAAAAACCACCTTCTTCGTCGCATCCGTCAGGATGGAAGCGATTTCAGGGGAAACTTTGATTTTTAGTTTTTCAACCGAGGTGAATTTTTCAGGATTTGGATAAACCGGAAGTTTTGGAGAAACCAGGGCTTCTGCGTTGATTTCAAATTCGTTATTTCCGAGCGCTGTCGCCTGAAATTTCGCGTTAGGGTTAAAATACGCGCGACCCTCACGTGTGAAGTCTTTCATGTAAACGATGCGATTTTTACCCTGAGAATTCAGGAACGTTGGATGATTGAAAGTGATCCCGGTGTCCGTGACACCGACTCTTACGCTCGATCCATCAACCACTTCGCCTGGACCTATATCGGATGCAGCAAGTTTTGCGAACGCCACAGCGTTCATTCTTTCGAGGCCACTAAAGCCTTTCGTTTCTCCGCGTCCGATCGAGCGGAGCGTGAAACCCTCTGCACTTGCGCGATAGGTTTTCATATTTGTGAGCGCATTCACGTCATAGTTCACAGGCGAGAAATAAAATTCGTGATAAAACTTTACGCTTTTTAAAGCGCTCAAAAGATTTGGGCTGTACGGGATATAAAAGGAAAGGTAGGCGGCCTCTGCATTTGAATAGAGCATGATTGCGCCTGCTTTTTTCATCTCTTTTGATGTCGCTTCAAGAGCGGCTTTGAGAGCAGGAATTCCGCCTTGGCTTCTGATCTGAGAATAAGAAGCATTCGAGAGTGTTCCTTCGACTTCGAGATAGAGTTTTCCGCCCGATTTTCCACCCAGGTTCAAAACGCGGAGGCCCGAGCCACTCGGCCCTTCCACAATTTTTTCAGTCCCTGCTGGGATCTCGTTTGCCGTCACTTCGGGTCCGCGAAGATTAGGCACGACCGTTGGATCGCCCGTCTGTGATTTTCCAGAACATCCGGCTAACGCCAGAACTGAAAACAGGGCTAAAAAAGTTCCGAAATTTCGAAGTAAACGAGTGCGCATGCGAATCCCCAAACGGTGTAAATTGGATTACGTTTCTGGCCGGGACCACGGCCTAAACGCGTGGGAATTAACACGCCCCCTCATCCTACGATAGCGGGGGGTCCAAATTTTCCGAAGCTAAGTCCTGCCGCACTCCACTCTATATATAGACTGTCGCGCTCTATTTTTAACTCGCCGCGTCGCAACTCGTTTCGTGGTAATGCGATCCGATGCAAAACCGCTACGACCGCTACCGAGAGGCTCTGAAATCTCAAACCTATCCACTGGGTTACGTGGATCTCGATCTTTTCGATCAGAACATCCAGGAACTGGTTTCAAGAGCAAAAGGCTTTCCAATCCGCCTCGCAACCAAATCCATTCGTTGCATGGAGCTCATTCAGCGCGTTTTGAAAAACCCAGGCTTCCGAGGCGTGATGGCCTACCGAGGATACGAGGCGTTAAAACTCGCCGATGCGGGCATCACGGATATCTTGATGGGTTATCCGCTTTCGGATCCAAAAGAGATTTCAGCGGTGATCGAAAGAAACTCTGAAACACAAAAAATCGTCCTCATGGTGGATCAGCCTGCTCACTTGGACTTGATCGAGAGTCTTGCGAAAAACTCCGGTAAAAAAATTCCGATCTGCATCGATCTCGATGTTTCGACTCAATACTTCGGCACTCACTTCGGAGTGAACCGGTCTTGGATTAAATCGGATGAACGGGTTGCAGCGTTTCTGAAGCACCTGAAGACTTGCCCATCACTGCGACTTATGTCGGCCATGGGTTACGAAGCACAGATCGCGGGCGTCCCTGACGTCGGATTTAAATTTCAGCTTTATAAAACACTCTCTTCCCCTGAACTCAATTCTCGGCGCACACGCTGGGTAAAGCAG
>CAYOJT010000049.1:4681-8319 GCA_964404365.1 uncultured Bacteriovoracaceae bacterium | reverse complement strand
GAATACGTAAACGGTGGCGGTACGGGAAGTTTTGAAAGTACTCTTCAAGATCCGTCCGTGACTGAACTCACTTCCGGAAGCGGGCTCTATTCTCCAGGTCTTTTCGATCACTACAAAGCATTCAAACATCAACCGGCAGCAGGATACGTGCTTCAAATCGTCCGCAAGCCCGAAGAAAACATTATTACGTGCTTCGGTGGCGGGTACATCGCTTCCGGTGGCATCGGGCCACTCAAGGTTCCAGTGATCATGGATCCGCCTGGTCTTACTTTTTTTGAGCGCGAAGGCGCCGGCGAAGTTCAGACTCCGATGACGGGTGAATCTGCTCGCAGCTTTAAAGTGGGCGATCTTGTTTTCATGCGCTACGCAAAGGCTGGGGAAATGAACGAGCGCTTCAACGATCTTTATCTCGTTTCAAAAGACAAACCCACCCGCACGACTCCCACCTACCGCGGCATGGGTTGGAACTTCGGCTAAGTCCGGAGTCGCGTCCAAGCTCACGAGTTAGAGCTTTTCATTGAGTATTCTTAAAATCTTTGGAGTCCAAAAACCCCTGGAGGATCGCGGAAGAAAGCTTAATGGGTGGTGCCGTCTTTACTCCGAAACGTCCACCGATTCCGCCCCAGTGACCTTCCGTTATCGTTCTGCCATCTGCGATGTCTTGCGTTGAACGAAAATCAATGACTCCCTCGAAGACTACGATTTCTGCTTCGTTCAGGAGTGGTGTGGAAACACCTAAGAATTTAGTACCGCGCACGCCCATTGCAGCGACCGAAGTCCTGAGAGTGAAGCGCGAAGTTTTTAAGTCGTCAGTTGGGGCTGTTGCGGCTTTCGGTTTACGAATATGACAGAGCACTTTCCCGCGGACGAGTTCAGGACTCATGAGATTATCCCAAGTTAATTCGGAATCTCCTGCGACCCTCAGTTCTGATTCCTGAACATCCCATTTTAAAATGACGCTCGAAGCTTCGTCCGTCTTAAGTGTGCCCTTCCCTTCGAGCCTCGCGTTGATCGCCACAGGCTTATCATTCCAGTAAACTTTTCCGCGAAGGGCGAGAACCTCGGGAGCCGCCCAGGTGTTTAATGCGCAGAAGAAAACAAGAAGCGAAGTTTTAATTGAGTTCATTAATGCACCTTTTATTTTTACATGCGGCTTTGGCAGGCAAGGGAGAGCAAACGGGCTGTTTTTCAGTAAGGGAGGCACATGCATTTCGCGCATCGCCTTGGAGACGTGACAGTTTCTTATCCGAGAGTTGCTGCGGGGATAGACGCCTCAAAACTTGGGGCGGAGCGCAGGAATTCGCACTTAAGTAATAAACCTCGCACTCCTCTGACTTTACGCAATTTACAGGTAGTTTTCTGATGTGGCTGTCCAATGCCTGCCTGGCAGTTTCACAATCTGCCCAAACCGAGGACACCATCAGAAAAAAAGCGGGGAAAAGAAGTGTTTGGGTTTTCAACATGCAGAAACACTACCGGTGACCGAGCGCTCAAGTCCAATACATTGGAGACGGAATGGGCTAAAAAGCGCAGAATAAGGCCCATATTAATTCGAATTTATTCGAACAGTTCAAATTTACGGAGATCACAAACCGCTATAGAATAGGGCTATGCATCGCATGCCATGGACTCGCCTTCTCCTTCTACTGATTTCATTTTCTGCTCACGCTGAGACTGTCAAAGCGCCTCACATCGAGGTTGAGCTTCTCTCCGAGCGAGAGGCCGTAGCGCCGAATGAAACCCAATACATCGGAATTCGTTTTAAGCCTGAACCCGATTGGCACATCTACTGGAAAAATCCCGGCGACTCCGGACTCCCGCCTCAGGTCGAGTGGCAGACTCACTCGGATGAAATATCCGCCTCACCTCTGATCTTTCCAGCGCCGGAGCGCATCCCGTACGGACCTTTGGTCAACTATGGATATCGAGGCGAGATTCTACTTCTCTCCAAACTTGAAACCGGAGATCTCAAGCCTGGGAGTGAAATCGAAGTCGAGGGAAATGCGAAATGGCTGGTCTGCAAGCAAGAGTGCGTCCCCGGGAGAGCGAACTTAAAGATTAAACTCCCCGTCGTCGACTCAATTAATTATAAAAATGTCGAAGGTGCGAATAATGCTCTCTTCGCGAAAACAATTTCTGAATTACCAATTCAGAAAAAGGCGGACTTAGATCCCCAAATTCGAATTATTCATGACCAGTCTGGATCCGCTGGCAGATTTCAAATTCATCTGACCTCCCGTGATGAAAAGGTCACTCAATCGATCACACGCGCTGCTGCTAAGTCTCAGATTTACTTCTTTCCCGACGCCGAATACGGAATCGAAGCTACTGCGACTCAAAAAATTCGAAAATCAAAAGAAGATAAGGACTCGACTATTCTTGAAGTTACTCAGAAGACTTACCAAAAGACTCCCCTTGTTCGCGGGGTTCTTAAGATCGGAGACCGAAGTTACGAGGTGGAGGAGATTTTCGATCCCAAAGCGATCGCTGGGGTCAATACAAAGGCTTCCGCTGCGTCGAGTTCATCATTACCTCTCATGTTGTTTTTCGCGCTTGTAGGTGGACTCATCCTCAATCTCATGCCCTGTATTCTTCCTGTGCTCTCCATTAAGGTCATGGAACTCATCGAAAAATCCGGTGAAAATAGTTCTGATCTGAAGAAAGAGGGTTTGGTCTATACCCTTGGCGTTCTCGTTTCATTCTGGGCGTTGGCCGCTATCCTACTCTCATTGCGCGCAAGCGGCACGACACTGGGTTGGGGATTCCAATTGCAGTCGCCCATATTCGTGAGCGTCCTCGCAGTACTTTTTTTCCTGATGGGTCTCAATCTGATGGGCGTATTTGAAGTCGGCACTCAGATTATGGGCACCGGAAATCACCTCACAAGAAAACACGGGCTCTTTGGTTCGTTTTTTACAGGCGTTCTCACTACCGTCGCCGCCACTCCCTGCTCTGCACCCTTTATGGGAACAGCACTTGGATTTGCGCTCACACAACCCGCTGCTACGAGCGTTCTGGTTCTGACCTTCTTGGGGCTAGGACTCGCGCTCCCTTACCTGGTTTTTTCCTTTTTCCCGGTGGCATCTAAAATTTTGCCCCGACCGGGAAAGTGGATGGAGACGTTAAAACAGTTTTTGGCATTCCCTCTCTTTGGTACTGTGATTTGGCTTGTTTCCATCGTTTCGAGTCAAGCAGGAGCCGAGGGCGCAATAAATGTCTTAGCCGCTTCACTCCTTTCGTATTTTGTGATCTGGCTCTACTCGAAAAAATCCGATCGCCTCATCCCGCAAGTTTCGCGCATCACATTTATCGGTGTTTCGATCGTTCTTGGACTAGCGCTCATTCTCGGAATTCATCCGAAGAACACAGTGCTGAAGGAGTCGAGCGGGATTTGGTCCCCGTTCTCGGAGGAGCGACTGGAACGTGAACTCGCTCAGAAGAAAACCGTACTTGTGAACCTGACCGCCGATTGGTGCGTAACCTGTAAAGTCAACGAAACGGTCGCCTTCGAAAACGCTGATGTGAAAAAGGCACTCAGCTCCACTGGTGTGGTGGCTCTTATCGGTGATTGGACCCAAGGCGATCCGAAAATCACAAGCTACATGATGCGATTTGGACGGAATAGCGTGCCTGTCTAT
>CAYOJT010000049.1:548-4671 GCA_964404365.1 uncultured Bacteriovoracaceae bacterium | reverse complement strand
CCAGCCGTTCATCAGCGGAGCCATCTCGAAGACGATCAACATGCCCAACGACGCCACCGTCGAGGACGTGAAGAAGGCGTACTGGCTGAGCTGGCAGTTGATGACGAAGGCGAACGCGCTGTATCGGGACGGATCGAAAGATCCCGAAATCCTCCCGCAAATCTTATCTCCCCGCTTAGTACTTGAGCGCCTTAAGAAAAACTAGAAGTCGGATTCGTCACTTCTGACCTCGTTTATAGCTATTTTTGAGTGCTCACTATTAACATTTAGAAATTAAAACTACAGCTGTGTATCAAAAGACACATTGGATTGGTTTTCCCAAACTGAGAAGATAGATCTATTAGGTGGTCCGTCAGCTGAAAGGTTTGGTTTTCGGTGCTGTTACGAAAATCGCTTCCCCTGTTCTTAATTTTCTTCGCAGTTCATTCGCCTTTTGCGGGTGAATTGAAAACGCCGTCTGAAGTTCCGAGTATGTCGGGCCTTCCGATCGACGTCACGTCCGTTCACGATGCTGTCATTCAAGATCCCGAACTCACGGGCCTTCGAGTGATGGCGATTTTTATTCGGGAGTACGCTCACACCAAGGTTCCGTGCTCTGATTTGACAGGTCCACAACTGATCTCTGATTTTAAGCAGAGGGTCAAATACGAAACGGCGATCACACATCACCGACCATTTGATGAGCTCTCCGTGGATGAGCAGAATCGCGCGGTCGCCCGCACAATCGCTTCAGAATGGACTCTCACCAAAGGTGACGCAGGTAAAAAAGAACGTCTCCTGCGCATGGGTCGCAACCCCGCGCAATGTTTGTAAAAAGCGATTTTATTGTTCACACATTCACGCCCACTATTTTCGAAAAATAATCCGGCCTTTTGAGCATTCATCCATCAACCAAAACAGGGCATTTACCGAAAGGTTAACTTGAGGGAATCACATGTCGAATGTCCTATCGAGCGTCAAAAAACCGACTCCTGAGCTATCACCTATTCAGAAATTAAAAGATCGCTTGGGTGGTCTTCTCCAAGGAAAAGACGACCTCATCGAACGCGCTTGCGCGTGCTATTTGTCCGGCGGGCACTTGCTCTTGGAAGGTCCTCCAGGAACAGGAAAAACATCGCTCGCAAAAGCGATGTCTCACGCATTCGGCGGAACCTTCAACCGCATTCAGATGACATCAGACCTACTACCTTCAGACGTCATCGGGATTCTTCGAATTAAAGCGGGAACAAATGACTTTGAATTTCGTCAGGGACCCTTGTTTGCAAACTTCGTTTTGGCAGATGAATTGAACCGAACAACCCCAAAAACTCAGTCTGCACTACTTGAAGCAATGGAGGAAGGTACGGTCACAGTCGACGGTCAGACCCACCAACTCCCTAAGCCGTTCTTCGTGGTCGCGACTCAAAACCCTCTCGAAAGCCATGGGGTCTATCCTCTCGCCGAATCTCAGCTGGATCGTTTTTCGATGCAACTCCAATTCACGAACCCTGATGCATCGGACGAGTTTAAAATTTATGGGCGTCCGGATGGCCGACAAGGTGGTCAGTGGGGCGACGCTCCCTCTCACTTCCAGGTAGTCGACGTTTTGGAATACCGAAAGAAAATCGAACAGATCCACGTCGAAGAGTCTGTTCTCCGCTACCTCACGACACTCGTTCGTGAAACCCGAAACATTCCAGGTATCGGTCATGGAGTCTCAGTACGTGGGGGCTTGCAGTACCTCCAAATCGTGAAGTCGCTCGCCTATGTCCGCGGCCGCGACTACGTCATACCTCAAGACCTAAAAGACTTAGCAATCCCGTGCCTCGCTCACCGGCTCGTGTTCACCGGCATGGAAGTCGAAATTGGTGCAAAAAACCAAATGATCCAGGAGATTTTGGACCGCGTCCCGACTCCGAAGTGATTTATGGGAAAGATCCGAAAAATCATCAGAAGGATCGCTCACTGGAAGGAGAGAATCCAACACCGATTCGAGATGAAGCGAAAGGTTCGCCGTCTCGAGGTTTCGCGCGCTGGAAAGGGTTTTCTTCTCCTCACCATCGGCGTTGGAGTCGTATCGCTCGCAAGCGGTAACAACGTTCTCTACCTGGTTGAAAGCTTTCTCCTGAGTTGCCTCATTTTGTCTGGAATATTATCGGAACGAATTGTATCAGCCATCCAAGTCGACTTTTTCCGCATTCAAGCTCGCGCCGGAGAACCGGTATCCGACTGGATCATGGCGACGAATAAAACTAAAAAGACCGTATACTGTGTCGAGGTTGGTGAATGGAAACGCGGAAAGTTCATATCCCTCTGCTTTATCCCCCAAATTAAGCCACTCGAAACCGTTCGTGTTAAAGCTGAGCGCGTGATTGAAACACGAGGGGTTTTCTCCTGGGACGGATTTGCCATTGCAACTCGCTATCCGTTCGCGTTCGCCAAAAAAATTAAGGTCGTGCGACGCCCGGGCGAGCGCATTGTTTGGCCCGCAAAAGACAGCGGGGTCTCAGATCAAAACTTACTACCCGATTCTACAACCGGCCACATTCGATCTGAACCCGATATCGTCGACGGCGAAATCCGCGCATTCGACTCCAATGACGACGCGAGGCTTATCGTTGCGAACCAGAGCATTCGCGGACAAGGCTGGATGGTCAGAAACCGTCGCGCCCAGAATAAGGATCCAGAGATTATCTTAGATGCCCGCACAGAGCCGAGCGAAGAATTTGAGAGAATGGTTCGTCGGACTGCACGTCCATTCTATGAAACGGATCAGGCTTCTCTCATCTTAATTCAAAAAACTGGGCGACGGACCATTAAGGGCAGTCGAAATGCGCTCACCGCGCTCGCGCTCGTGAAAGCCGAAGCCTTAGGATCATCGGCGGAGGCGGCATGAAGAAGCTCATCGGCGCATCCGCTACTCCAAAACAATGGACATACATCCTCAGCGAACTTCTCGATGTGATCGCATTCTTGGCTCTCTATGCGACCTCTGAACTTTCAAAATGGGTATTTATCGGGATTGCTGTTATTTATATTGCGCGGATTTTCATAAGAAACCGACTTGGAAACTTATCACTCGTGATCAGTTTCATTGCACTTTCTTTCGCAGCGTTCGAACTTGCTCTTCAGTACCGCCTGCAACCGATTGTGGCGATTGCACAAATTCTTCCGATCCTCCACTCCTCTCTTCACTTCCAGAAGGAAAAAGATCAGTTCATGGGCTGGAGGATGATTGTGGGATTTATCGAACTCCTCCTCGCGGCCTCGATCGCTCCGGAAGCGACGATCACGCTCCTGATCTTTTGTTTTATCGTGGTCGCAACAGTTTTCATTTCGACAAAGGTGTTAGCGGACGAGTTTTCAGGAAGCTTCGCAGGCCGCGCACTCGCGAACCGCTCGCTTCCGAGAAACTTCATTCGAAAAGGTATCTACCAGTCCGTCATTATTCTATTTGGGGCAATGGTCATTTTCCCGCTCCTCCCTCGGGTTAACCGAAATAGCTGGGGCGGGTGGTCTGGAAAATCTGTTGAAACAGGCTACACCGAAGAAGTTAACCTCAATCAGTATGGCGAAATGAATGAGGGCGATAGTGCGAGCGTCGCGATCCGCATTTACGGCACGGACAATTTTGAAGCGAACTATCGAACTCTTATACCCAACGGATTACTGAGATCGAAAGTCTTACCGATATTTAGTGGTAGGGTCTGGAGTTCGCTGCCTTTGAATCTCAACCCAGAGGGTGTCCCTCGTGGCGGGTTCTTCCCTGAGAATAAGCATGGCTTGATCTTTGTAAAAGAGGCGATCCGAACAGCACTCCTTCCTTCTCCCTATGGTGCAAGTCGTGTGTCCATTGAATCTTATGGTTTCTACATCAGCGCGAATTATAGAAAGAACGGCGAGTGGCACGACACTCGTTCTACTGAAAGTCGTTTCACTTATTACGTCTCCGTTGATAAAGACCCGAGCGCAATTGAGTCGAATCTTTATCCCCAGGACGCACCCACGGGGATCAATCTCGAAATTCCGAAAGAATACCAGTACTCGCGTGTGAAGGTTCTGTCCGATGAGATCTTCAAGAACACCAAAGATCCAGAATCAAAAATTGCGCGCGTTCACGCTTACTTCCAGAAGCAGAACTATA
>CAYOJT010000049.1:0-538 GCA_964404365.1 uncultured Bacteriovoracaceae bacterium | reverse complement strand
CATCCGGCGCGACTCGAAAAAACATCGAGGATGATGCGCTCGTAGCGCCGCTCGAGAACTTTCTGTTTGTATCGAAATCGGGAAACTGTGAATACTTTGCGACATCTGCAGCGGTACTCTTACGGATGGCTGGCGTTCCGACACGTTTGATTGCCGGATTTCGCACGGGTCGTAGCCCCGTTGGCGATGTGTTAACCGTACGTATGAGCGACGCTCACGCTTGGGTCGAGGCTTATGTGCAGGGTAAAGGTTGGGTGCCACTGGATCCTACGCCGAAAATTCTCTTAGAACCTACCGTGGGTGAGTTTGTCCGTGATGCCTATGACTGGTTTTCAGCGAAGTGGTACCAGTATATCTTAAACTATTCAGCGACCCCTGAAACTTTAGTAAAGCAGGTGAAGGATAGCGCTCTAGTCTTTAAGAAAATTTTGAGCGGTAAAAGTCCAACTTCGAGCCTTTCGGATAAGGATGAAGTAAGCCTCTTCACATTTATTTCATTTTTTATCGCAACCTCAGCGATAATCAGCGCGCTGATCAT
>CAYOJT010000048.1:0-12472 GCA_964404365.1 uncultured Bacteriovoracaceae bacterium | reverse complement strand
CCGACTCCGACCGCTGGAAGTTTTAATTGTTCAACTTTAAACGGACAAGCCTTCAGCGGATTCTTAGGAGGCGATACGGCGATAAACAATGCACCCGGAGGCGCAAACACTTTTAACGGTAACTTCTATCAGGAGCCTGCACACGGCTGTTACTGTCACTTCAACGGGAGCGGTCAGCAGTTCTACTGCACGGACCAGGCTGACGGAAACTGCGGATTTATGAACTGGGTGATGCAGGGCATGTCTGGATCTCCTCCGAGTATTTCGAGTGGAGGACCGGTCCCAAGCGACGCGATTGTATACGATTCTCAAATCGATGGCTGCGGATTCCTCGGCGGAAGTCACTCGAACGATACGAAGTGTTTTTACCAGACTGGAACTTACGGGGATTGTGGACCTCATGCGCCGACTTGTTGTCCAGCGACAGGTGTATGGACTACGAACTGTAGCGCCACCTGTCCAAATCCGCCTGGAGGTACAGGCGGAGGATGTCTTGGAACGGATCCGCAGTGTTACTGATAGGCCCTCAGAGGCAGAAAGTGCGATTTGAATGAAGAAGCACAAGAAAGTACATGCGATTGACGTTTTCTTCTCAGTGCTTGCACTTGTGTTCGTTTTTTCAACCCTAGATTCAGGTTCCAGTTCTGCAGAGTCGTCGAAAATTATGAAGTCCACGGATCGCTCTAAAAAACTGAATTCGAAACGGCCCGCGACTCCGACTCCTACACAAACTCCGACTCCAACGAATACCTCTGGTGCATCTCCGAATCTGGCCTGGAACCCGCTCACAAAGGATTTCGGAAATGTGGTCATCAACACAAGCTCCTCCACTCAAACATTCGTCCTGACGAACTCCGGCGGAAGTGCAGCGACAGGTTGTAGCGCTCCGAATTTGGTTGGACTAAACGCGAACCAATTTGTAATCGATAGCGACACCTGTTCGACAAATAATCTGGCCGGCAGCGGTGGAACTTGCCAGGTTGTTCTGCACGGCCTGCCAACGTCCGTAGGAACTAAAACAGCGACCCTCTCTCGGACCTGTTCGGTAGGAGGCACAGCTGCGACGAACTCAAACGGAATTCAGGTGAGCGGAGTCATCGGACCCACGCCGACCGAGACGCCGACTCCAACCCCTTCCGTCACCGCGACTCCGACCACGACTCCGACAGAGACTCCAACACCGACTGCTACGGCGACACCGACTCCAACCGCACCAGGCGCGATCGATTGTACCTGTTACAATCTATGTAATCCCGCCGACCCGAGCTGCCCGAATATCGATGTGATGAGCGATGTTTTGACGATGACCCAAGGGTGTACGCGCTTGATTACCTGGGAACAGAATCCTGGAAATCCAACTATGTGCCGAGAATTTCATTTCAATGACGCTAATTGGTCCGATCCTTGTGATCCAGTTATGGGCGTCGACTGCTCGCGGCGCTCGCCCCAATATCCCGCTTGTCCACAGACGATAGGCCCACTTTACGGAAGATATCCGGATCGAGCTCCCTGTGGCCCAACACCTACACCAACGGCAACTCCAACTCCAACCACAGGACCAACTTCGACTCCAACCCCAACGCCAACCCCCGCGGGCGCAAGCTGCTCGAGCTACAACGGACAACCTAATCCTGGACTTGCATGCGGTTCACCGTACAGTCCGTTTCCGCACTGTGACTGTACGATCAACTGTACGGACGGCCCCACCGATGTTTGTAACGCAATGGACGCCACCTGCGATCACCAAGGGGCAACCTGTAATTCAGAAGGCGGAGCATGGTGCGGAATATACGCCGGCCGCGCCGACTGTGTCGCAATTGCTTATCAGTTCGATGGCGGATGTGGACACGTAACGGACTGTAAATACACGATTGTCTGTGGTGTGATTTCCGGCTGCACGGGGGGAGCTACGTGCTGCCCGCAGACCGGAATTTGGACGGATAATTGTAGCCTCGACTGTCCAGCCGGAGGGAGTTACCTCTTCTGTGCACCGACAGATAACATGTGCTGGTGAAGCGAAACACGGATGAGATCGGGTGGGACTTGAGGCTTCGGAACCTTCGAGTCCATTTCCGTAAACCATTCACGCACGTCCATATCGAAACCTACCCCGTGCATGTAATTATACAACGCGCGCTTAAGACCCAAACCTAAGCGATCGTGATCCGCTTTCGTGGGATCCGTGAACTCCAGATCATTACGAGCAAAAGTCACCGGTACGGTAGGCGGATGAATCGTGATCCCGAATTTTTCGGGTTCTTTTCCGATCGGAGAATGCGCCGTGACCGCAAACCGATGCCAAAACGCCGAATCGATACAACCTTCCACAAAGAGCTGTCGCACGCGCTCCAGCGCATCGATCGTTTCTTGAGTAGTTTGAGTCGGAAAGCCATACATGAGATATGCATGAACTAAGACACCACTCTCGGCGAACGCGCGAGTCACACGCGCGACCTGCTCCACCGAGACGCCCTTATTCATGAGCTTCAATAACCGATCACTCGCAACTTCAAGCCCCCCGCTCACTGCGACACACCCCGATCGCGCAAGCAGCGCACAGAGCTCAGGGGTGAATGTTTTTTCGAAACGAATATTTCCCCACCAGGTGACATTCACCTTCCGTTCGATCAAGCGCTCCGCTAACTGCCGAAGCACTGCAGGTGGTGCCGCCTCATCGACGAAGTGAAATCCACTTTGTCCGGTCTCTTCCACGAGCTTCACCATTCGGTCGACAATGAGATCGGCGGGATTAGCATCGTAGCGGTTAATGTAATCGAGCGTGACGTCGCAGAAATTGCATTTTTTCCAGTAGCAACCATGAGCGAGCGTGAGCTTATTCCATCGCCCATCACTCCAAACTCGATGCATGGGATTCGGCATCTCGAGAATGGAGAGGTACTTCGTTAAATCGAGACCGTCATAGGTCGGAGTTCCTGCGTCGCGTGCAGGAATATCGTGTTCGCGCGGGTCGTGCTTGAGGGTGACAACTCCGGCCTCACGAATAAACGTTCGGAGAAGCTTCGACGAGTCTCGCTTCCCTAAAAACCATTCAATCAGACACAGGAACGCTCGTTCTCCGTCATCGAGCGTAAGCGCATCGAAGTAATTAAATACACGAGGTTCTTTCAGTTCACGGAGCTCGGTATTCACATAGCCGCCGCCCAGGACCGTCTTAATCCGAGGATCGAACTCGCGCGCCTTCTTCGCGATTCGAAACGCCCCGTAGACATTTCCAGGAAAAGGCGCAGATAACCCCAGAACATCCGGACGAACTTCTCGGAAGACGTCTCGGGTCAACTCATCTAAGAATTCATCGATCAGCGTCGGCGCCGGCGCCTCAAGACTCTGGGAGAGTGCGTCGAATGTCGGAGTAGAAGCCGCGAGCTTCTCTCCATAACGAGAAAGTTCAAATCGAGGATCAATCGCATCTCGGATCACGTCCGCGAGATCATCCAGGAAAAGCGTGGCTAAGTATTTCGCCCGATCCTGGACTCCGAGCGTCCCAAAAGCCCACGTGAGCTGTTCTTCCGCGTCCTCAGAGAATTCGGTCAGCGCACGAAATCGCGGGCCTTCGGGAAGCATCCGACGAGAAGCGAGCCTCATCGCAAGTGTCGAATCGCGCCCGCTCAAAAACGAAATCGCAGGTTCTACTGCGTTCAGCACATCCTCGGCGTGATGAACAAACCAGGCTACAGATTTCGAGGCTCGAGCGATTTTCTTCCTCGTGATCTCGCTTAAAACACGCGTGAGTCCGGCTCGAGAAAAGATTCGGTGAATGAGAAGAATCGAGAGGTCGCGCTGAGTGACTTCGAGGCGTTCTCCACCCACTTCGCGCCCACGTAAAAAGCCCGTGAGATACGCAGTCGCTGGGTACGGCGTATTCAGCTGAGTCATCGGTGGGGTGAGCAGGAGGATCTTCATTTCTCTAGCTCCGGCCGAAGCATATCCCAAACATCTAAGATCGCCTCTTCTGAATCAGGACCTCCGGCGTTGGTCGTAATGAGCGCGATACTCTCATTCTTTGGATAAATCAAAACGAGGGCGCGATTCAGAGTATTACTACCCTCGTAGGCGAGTCGCACATCGCCGGACCCTGAAACCTTTTCGATACCCCACCCGCCCGGTGAAAGTTTCATTTTTCCAAAACTTACAAAAAGTTGATTTGCGATTTCTTTCGGCAAGACTTCCGATTTTCCCTTGAATAGATCCATCTGGAGCTCTTCGTATTTCATCCAGTCCTTAAGGTTGCAGTGGGCTCCGCCCGCAGGACCGTAAACTTTCGGATTATCACCATGAATGGGAGCGTACTTGCCCCGAGCGAGGTATTCGTGTGCCCAGGGTCGAGTAGGCTTCATCTTCTCGCTCTCGATTGAAGTCGGACCGAAGCCACACGAACTCATTCCGAGGGGTTGAAAGATTTTTTCAGCGATGAGGTCCTCTACCGGTTTCCCGTAGATTTTTTCCAGAAGTCCGCCCAGGAGAATGTAGGAAGGATTACTGTAAACCTGATCTGAACGTGGCTCGTACGCAGGCGCGTGCATGAAAATCTCGCGGGCAATCAAGCTCCGCGCTTCGGTATTCTCGATTTTTCCCTTTATGATTTTTTTTGCGATCGATGGATCCGAAAACTGCTTCCACATCCACCCGTCATCACCCACGCCACCCCGGTGGACGAGAAGATCTAAGAGAGTCGCAGAGGAATACTTTTCATGAGTGCCCGGGATACCGAAAAGGACCGATACGGGAGTTTCGTAGTTGAACCTACCTTCCCTCACCGCCATCGCGACCAAAAGCGCGGTCATGGATTTCGTGACTGAGCCTAGGTGAAACGGATCTTCCCCTGCGATCAACGTTGTAGGGTCGTCCGAACGACGAAGACCAGAGGTCGCAAGCTTGTAGCTGCGAGCCCCCCCTTCAGTGGTCAGAGCCAGGTAAGAGAGGCTCGGGATCTGGCGGCTCACACGGATGGCATCGAGCGCGGACTCGAGTGCCCGAGCCGGCTGTAAAAACGCCAATAAAAGTGCAATTCCCCACGCCCTCATAGAGAGCGATTGAGTAACAAAAATCCGCTGAAAATGCACTGCATCAGATTTCAAAAAATTCTGATGAAATTCCTTGCAAAATCAAGTTCTTAAACCCCAAACTGAATCCTCATGATCAGGATCTATAAAATCTTCAAAGACCTCTCCCGACTCTTTCAGCTTTCGCTCGAATTCATGAAGGGCTTTCACGCCTTCCGAAACGAGGAAAACGTCGTCACCGTTTTCGGTTCTGCGCGTATGCCTGAATCCAGTCCCCACTACCCGAAAGCGCGAGAGTTAGCGAAGGCCATGGGCGCGGCCGGATTCACGATCCTCACGGGTGGCGGACTTTCTCTGATGGAAGCCGCCAACCGCGGAGCAAAAGACGCAGGCTCACGCTCGCTTGCTGTGAACGTCGTTCTTCCCTTCGAACAAAAACCGAACGGCTTCATCGATCGGGTCCTCACAATGAAGTATTTCTTCACGCGGAAATACATGCTGATCAGTTACTCCGTGGGCTTTATTTTTCTGCCCGGCGGATTCGGCACCTTGGATGAGTTTTTTGAAACACTCACCCTCATGCAGACCGGAAAGATCCCGAAGCGTCCGGTGTTTCTCTTCGGGACTGAATATTGGGCCGGACTCCAAAAATGGGTGAACGACACGCTCGTGGCGCAGAAGGCGCTCGGTGAGAAGGAAATCGCCCTTTACCGAATCACCGATAATATCGGTGAAATCGTGGAAGCCCTAGAACGGTCGAAAAACAAAGTAGAGGAACAGGGCAAGGCCCACCCGGTAAACCCCGAAAGCAAAAAAGCCCGCGCGCCCGATCCAGCGAAGTAAGAAATCGATCGAAAGCCAGGCGAAAACAAACGTCGAAACGCCCGCCGTCAACAGCACTCCAATCGGAATCCCGCTGCTTTCAAAGAGCGTATGCCCGTTCTTCAGGAGTTCGTAGCCTACTGCCGCAAGCGTAATGGGTGCCGACATCAGAAACGAAAACCGCGCAGCCGAAGTCCGATCGAACCCCATAAATCGCGCGCCCGTCATCGTCGATCCTGAACGTGACATTCCAGGAACCAGCGAGAGGCACTGGAAAAGACCCACAACGATCGAGTCCTTCAGTGAGAGCTCACCCAAAGCTCGCGTGTTCGAGCGAATAAGATCCACTCCATAGAGCAGCACGCCCCCAATCACCTGTGTGAAGATGATCACTCCGATGCCGCGAAAAACGGTCTCGATCTTCGAATGAAGGAGCGCTCCAAATACGAGCGCGGGAATGGTCGCAAGCCCAATGGTAAGTAGCCCCACTCCGTTCGTTTTTTTCAGATTCGCCGAAAGGCGAGACGGATTCAGAAGCTCCATCCAATCCCGACGGAAATAGAGCAGCGTCGCGAGCAGAGTACCCAAGTGGAGAAACACATCGAACGCGAGACCCGGGTCTTCGATTTTCAAAAAATGAGGTAGTAGGATCAAATGCGCCGAAGAACTCACGGGCAAATATTCGGTGACACCTTGCGTAAATCCGTATAGCAGCGCTTCAAAGTAGCTCATGGCTCGAGGACCCCACTCATATATTGGACTTAAAAACGTCTAAACACGTTAATAGTAGAATCGAAGCCTCAAATTGACCAGTTTTCGTTTGGGTACACCCGAAAGCTATGCCATTCTCGATTCACGCATTCATTGAACCCCGTCGGTCTGGTATAGACCTTTAGTTTTAGACGGTTACACCCTTTGGGTTGGAGAAATAGACCACTATGAAAATGGCAACACAGAAAACCTCGCTCATCCTCTCTCTTATGGTCGCTGGCCTGTTCGCGATCAGCGCTTGCACGAAAAAAGAAGGCGCTCCTTCGACTTCGTCCGCACCTGGAAACGGCACCCCTGCGGCAGCCGCCCCACAGGGTGAACTGAAAATCGAAGACTCGAAAGTTGGAACCGGCGCAGAAGCTGTCGCTGGTAAAAAAGTCACCGTTCACTACACGGGCACCCTGACTGACGGAAAAAAATTCGACTCCTCTCTCGATCGGAACGCTCCCTTCGTATTCAACCTCGGCGCTGGACAAGTCATTAAAGGCTGGGACCAAGGCGTGGTCGGAATGAAAGTCGGCGGAAAGCGTAAACTCACGATCCCACCGAGCCTCGGCTACGGTGAGTCCGGTGCAGGCGGCGGAGTGATTCCTCCGAATGCGACTCTCGTGTTCGACGTCGAACTCTTAAAAGTCGAATAATTTTAATCTCGAAACCTAAAACCTCTTAAACAAAGGAGACATTCCATGTCTGAAGAAGAAACAAAAACCGAAGCCCTGGTAGTCGCATCGAAACTCAAGAACTACATCCGCGATAAATCCGGAATGAACACCTCTGCGGCAGTGATCGCTGTTCTTTCCGAAAAACTCCGCGGTCTTTGCGATCAAGCAATGGAACGCGCAAAATCCGATGGCCGTAAAACGGTCATGGATCGCGATTTCATGTAATCCGAGCCTAGATCGGGCAGTAGATTTCTAAAAAAGCGCCCATCGTGGTTTACGACTGGGCGCTTTTTTTTCGACCTACGTTTAACGGAGATCGCACATTCAAAGGATTGATAGAAAAATGGGAAAACCTGCGCACAAAAAACCGGCAAAAAAATCCGGCCTCGCTGAAGGCTACCTCCACGGGTTCACGAAAAATGAGCAAGATCGCCTTTACGCTCAAGCCCGCTTCTTAGAACATTCCGTCCATCAATTCGTAAGTTTTCCTCACCACTCTCGAATTCTAGAAGTGGGATCAGGTACCGGTGCTCAATCTGAAATTCTCCTTCGCCGCCACCCTGACATCACGCTCGACTGCGTCGACGCTTCGCCCGCCCAGATTGAACGCGCTCGCGCGCACCTGGGCCCTGAAATTAAAAAGGGCCGGGTCAAACTCCATGTAGGCGACGCCCTGAAACTCCCGTTTCGCGATCGAAGTTTCGATGGTGCATTTGTCTGCTGGTTACTCGAACACGTCGCAGAACCGGTTGGGATCTTAAAAGAAATCCATCGCTGCTTGAAAGAAAACGGCGTTGTTCACATCAATGAAGTTTTGAATTCCTCATTCTTTATTCACCCCTACTCACCTGCGACGCTCGAATACTGGTTTCAGTACAACGACCACCAATGGAATATGAAAGGTGACCCTTTTGTGGGCGCAAAACTCGGAAACTACCTCCTTCAGGCCGGATTCCAATCCATCACCACAAAGCTAGTTACCCACCATTACGATAATCGGACGCCGAAACTTCGGGCGCAGTTCATTGAATACTGGACCGAGCTTCTCTTGAGTGGCTCTGAGAGTTTGATGAAGGCGGGAAAAGTCACGCCGGCCCTGGTTGCGAAAATGAAAAAGGAATTAGCGCTTTTAAAAAAGGAACCGAGCTCCGTCTTCATGTACACCCACGTCTACGCTACCGCGCAGGCCTTATGAGTTTTAAAGAAATCCCGATCCAAAAACCTGAGCTCCAAAAGCTCTACCGAGATGTCGGTGAAGGTCGAGTCCGTGAAATCGTTCTCGATTTTTATGCACGCATGGAAAAGGACGTTTTGGTTGGATTCTTTTTCACCGGGAAAGACATTCCGGCGATTGCCAAAAAACAAACTGAATTTCTCCTTCGCGCGATGGGCGCTATCCCCTCCTATAGCGGGAAAGCCCCAGCCGACGCCCACACGGCGCTCCCTCCGATCTTATCTGGACACTTTGATCGACGCCTGAAGATCCTAGAAGAAACACTACTCGCGCACGGACTCTCCCGAGAACAAACTCTCACCTGGATCGGTTTTGAAAACGCCTTTCGCGAGGCGGTGGTTTCCCCGTGAAAGCGCGCCGCCCTTTTTGGATTCTAAGCCTGTTTTTAATTCTAATTCCGCTTGGATTTTATCTCATCTGCTACCAACCCATCCTGGTCAGCGACTCAAAAGTCTATAAGGGAAGCCCGATCCCAGAAATCAAACCCTCGACCCTTGAAAAGAACATGAGGAAGATTCTCGCGTTTGGGGAGCGGAGCTGGGAGAAACCCGAAGTCCTCGATCGCACGGCCGACTTTATCTTCTCAGAACTCCAGTCCTATGGGCTCAAACCCACACGCCAGAAATTTCAGGCCGAGAGATCGACCTACCAAAACATCTTGGTTCGGGTGGGACCAGAGGGTCCTCCGCAGTACGTCATCGGCGCGCACTATGATACCTGCGACGGACTTCCTGGCGCAGATGACAACACGAGTGGAACAGTGGGCCTTCTTGAGCTCGCAAGAACGCTCGCAAACTTCCCCCCGAAAAGTCGCATTGAGCTCGCTTTCTACACGCTAGAAGAGCCGCCCTTTTTTGGGACAGAAAAGATGGGAAGCTACGTTCACGCCGCTTCGCTTGCTTCTGCCGGAATCAAGGTTCACGGCATGATCTCAGTCGAGATGATCGGATACTTTTCTGAAGAAAAAAAATCCCAAGAATTTCCCATGCCTTTTCTTCGTTTCTTCTATCCGGACACCGGAAATTTCATCATTGCGGTTGGAAATCTAAAGAGCAGAAAGCTCGCGCGCTTAACACGAGACCGGGTGAACGTCGTATCCAAGGATCTGGCCGCGTATTCGGTGAATGGGCCCGAGTGGGCGCCGGCCTTCTCATTCTCCGATCATTGGAGCTTTTGGCGGCACGGTGTGCCGGCCGTTATGCTGACAGACACCGCTTTTTTAAGAAATAAAAACTACCACACGGCGGATGATCTCCCCGAGCACCTTAATTTTGTGAAGATGTCAGATGTCGTGGGCGGACTCTATAAAGTCGCTCAGGCCTTTATGCCGGAAGGATTTTAAGAAGACTCTCAGATCCCATTTCGCGGATGAGGGCTTGCTGAATTGGGAAGTCCTTCAGAAGCGCGCTTAAGCGCGTTCTTGCGTTCTCTACTGCTTTTTTAGTCTCCGGAGTCTCTCGCGAAGGCTTTACTCCTAGAATGAGTTCGTTCTTCAGCGAATGTTCCCAGCCCGAGAGCTCTGTCACCGTGACCTGATAGCCCGAGGCCTCCATGACCAGTCCACGAATCACGTTCGTTAAATGGCTCCCAAATTCACGCGCATGCATTGGATGGCGCCAAAGCTGCCAGAGACCCGGATCCTCTAGCTTCACTTTCGTCAGTAAGCGCGCGACTTCGGCTTGGCAGCACGGCACGACGGCGATGGCGTGGGAGCCCGACTGAATCCCAAGTGCGATCGCCTCATCAGTCGCAGTGTCGCATGCGTGAAGGGCAGTCACGAGAGCGGGCGGGGTTTTTAGATTTCCCTTCGCTTCACCGATCGAAGACTGAAAGAATTCCATCTGAGTGAACTCCATGGATCGTGCTAGCTCGCGCGCCGAAGTCACGAGCTCCGGGCGAATTTCGATATTCAATAAACTTCCAAGGCCCGTGGGCTTGATCCAAAGATCGTAAATCAGAAATCCAAGATATCCCTTCCCCGCTCCGACATCGACGATCTGTGGCGATGAGCCATCGGCTGAGATCTCCTTCAAAACCGGAAGGAGAAGCCTTAAGAAATGATAGATCTGTTTTAGCTTCCGCCTCGCATCTTGGTTCAGTTTCCCATCGCGAGTCATGAGGTGAAGTTCCTGAAGCAGGACGCGATTCTGCGTAGGCCAGATCTCATCGAGATCGGACGACGCTAAAAACTTCGTCTGCTCAGTCGGTGTTTTCAATATTGAAGCCTCGTTACGAGAGCTCTAGTAACAACCCTGATCGATTTTGACAAATCATCTGCGAGTGGGTAGAAAGCGCAATCAAATCAGCAGATTCGGAAGCGCTCGTCCCCAACGCCTCCAATCCATCAGGAGATTTTTTATGCGCACATGGGTATTTGGATTTCTATTTGCACTTTCATTCGCTCAAATTGTGTATTCGGCGGACGATTTCTGCAGCGACCCGTATTATGGCGATAATCCAGCCTGTCGCTGTACGCATCCATCTTATTGTAGCGACCCGTTTTATGGCGCAAAACTCGCCTGTGAAGGCGCACATCCTTCATACTGTAGCGATCCATTCTACGGCGATAAACTTGCCTGCGAAGGGGCAGCCCCTCGCTACTGTAGTGATCCATTTTATGGGGATAAACTCGCCTGTGAAAGCTCTGGCCCCACTTACTGCAGCGATCCCTTTTATGGAAACAAGCTTGCTTGCGAAGGTGTACGCCCTGCGTACTGTTCTGACCCCTACTACTCATCTAAGAAGGCATGCCGTCCGATCAAGCGCGCGGCTTGTCGCTAGGACAATCCCGAGCGCTGAGACGATTAGATGTAATAGCCCTTCTTGATCTTCTCGACCAAAACCTTCTCCACCATCTGTGGATCCTTAGGAGCAATCGAGAAGTAGGCCTGCTGTTCGCAACGGCGCTTATTCTTCAGGAGCCAATTTAGAACTTCGATGAGCCCCTTATTCTTCTTATCTTGAAAGAACGGGTCATTCTTCATCGCATCGGCGGCTTTCTTCAGTGAGCGCGCTTCGGCGACATCGCCTTCCTTCACAGCGTAGCTCGGAAGGTCGTAGCGTTTCACGTCCTCTGGAAGAACACCCAAGAAGCGAACTTCTGGAGCCGAGAAGTCTTCGTTCCGAATCAAAGAAGCTGCAGAACCCGCCTTCAAGGTACGGAAAATGTTCTGCATCGTGTACGCATCGAGATCTCCCCAGAAATAAAGAGGCGTATTTAACTGATCTTGAATCGTTTTTACCCAACCACGAACGGCGTTCGACGGAACGCCCCCGGCACCGATGATGATGCAGTTATGGCGCTTCGTGAAACCATTGTTCACGAGGGTGTTCGCAGTACCTTCAGATTCTACGACGATGCAAAAATCGATTTTCTTACGCGCCGAAAGTTTAAACTGCTGGGGGCGGTTTTTCGGTTGAAACGGCGAAGTACCGAGCTTCGAAAGATCAATGACGGCTTTCGTTCCATCCACCATGGTTTCAGTAACGATGAGCTGCTGCGAGTAAGTCTGGCCGCCGCGATCGTTCGCGAAGCAGTTCATGTCTTCGCGGTAACACTCTAAAAGTTCACAAATAAAATCGATGACCGAGTCGCTCTCGTCCTGATCCGCGAAATCGAGTGGCTTCAGGGTGGAGTTCGACTTCACCTCACCTTTTGCGATGTAGTACAATTCCCTTTTCGTATTCACCCCGCCGGAATCCAAGTTCCGAAGCATGATTTCGAGGAGGAAAATCGCGCGAGACATTTTCTGAACGGAGCTCACGTTCAGTTCGGTTGCGACCTTCTTATCGCCCGGCGTGAGGTAGCCGACTTTATGATTATAAAAAGCGTTATCGAGCGCGCACTTTGTCGCATGAAGAATGGGGCGCTTAGCCTTCTCGAGGTCGGTCAATAAGCGATTACAAATTTCGCGAGAAAGTGTCGGGAGATCTTGATTCGTGCGTGATGAAACGCCACTTGT